>NZ_JAMQUS010000082.1:0-304 GCF_025594995.1 Turicibacter sp. GALT-G1 | reverse complement strand
TCCCCCTAGTCTCCACCAATAAAAAAATAATAACAAAAGGCGGAGTAGCTCAACTGGCTAGAGCGTACGGTTCATACCCGTGAGGTTGGGGGTTCGAGTCCCTCCTCCGCTACCAAAAAGAATATGGATAAAATGGAGGAATACCCAAGTCTGGCTGAAGGGATCGGTCTTGAAAACCGACAGGGCGTGAGAGCGTCGCGGGGGTTCGAATCCCTCTTCCTCCGCCATATTAAATTTAAATATAACATCGCGGGGTGGAGCAGTTGGTAGCTCGTCGGGCTCATAACCCGAAGGTCGCAGGTTG
>NZ_JAMQUS010000081.1:0-301 GCF_025594995.1 Turicibacter sp. GALT-G1 | reverse complement strand
TGGCGCGCCCAAGAGGAGTCGAACCCCTAACCTTTTGATCCGTAGTCAAACGCTCTATCCAATTGAGCTATGGGCGCTATTTAGTTGGTGCCTAGGGCCGGAATCGAACCGGCACGGGTGTCACCACCCGCAGGATTTTAAGTCCTGTGCGTCTACCAGTTCCGCCACCCAGGCATTTCATTTATTTCAAGGCACGCGCCTATTTCTTAAAAATGGTGTCCTGCAGAGGACTCGAACCTCTGACCCTCTGATTAAAAGTCAGATGCTCTACCAACTGAGCTAGCAGGACATCATTGGCTGG
>NZ_JAMQUS010000080.1:0-1231 GCF_025594995.1 Turicibacter sp. GALT-G1 | reverse complement strand
TGGATAGGTTACAATTAATTAGACAGTTTTTTTAAGGTCATGTAGAATTATAAATAATATCAATCTAAAGGAGCTTTAACATGACCCAAACTAAAACTCGTAGACCACGCCGTACGTATACAGATGAATTTAAAAACCAATTAGTCCAGCTTTATTTAAATGGGAAACGTAAATGTGATATTGTTCGTGAATACGATATCTCATCGTCTTTACTCGATAAATGGATTAAACAGTCAACTTCTACAGGTTCTTTTAAGGAGAAAGATAACCGCTCAGAAGAAGAACAGGAGTTAATCCAACTTCGTAAAAAAGTTAAGCAATTGGAAATGGAAAATGATATTTTAAAGCAAGCCGCGCTGATCTTAGGACGAAGATAAATGTGATTAAAAACAATACACACAAATATTCAGTTTCAGCGATGTGCAAAGTCCTTAATGTGCCTCGTAGCACTTATTATTATGAGTCTAAACCGAAGAAAGATGAAACTCAACTGGTTACTGATATCATTGAGATTTTTCGTCGAAGCCGAAATAATTACGGGACTCGAAAAATTAAGCAAGAGTTAAAAAAGATGGGACAACAAGTTTCACGTCGTCGTATTAGTCGTATCATGAAACAAGAAGGCCTTGTATCGAATTATACCGTTGCTCAATTTAAGCCGCATACAGCTAAATGTAACGAAGATAACACTGAAAATATCGTGGATCGTAACTTTGATGAACAACCACATTTAAACGTTGTTGTCAGTGATTTAACGTACGTTCGTGTAAAAAATCGCTGGCACTATCTTTGTGTGCTTGTAGACCTGTTTAATCGTGAAATTATCGGTTATAGCTCTGGGCCTAATAAGGATGCAGAATTAGTTAAGAAGGCGTTCAGTACAGTCCAAACTAACCTAAGTCAAATCAAGATTTTCCACACGGATCGAGGTAACGAATTTAAGAATAAAATCATTGATGAGATTTTAGAGGTATTTGAAATTGAACGCTCTTTAAGTATGAAGGGATGTCCCTATGACAACGCTGTTGCAGAAGCGACCTATAAAGTAATCAAAACAGAATTTGTAAACCATCAGATATTTGAAACCCAAGAACAACTAGGTTATGAATTTGCCGACTACGTTAACTGGTATAACAATCATAGGATCCACTCTTCACTGGGATATTTATCCCCAGTTGAATATCGTCAAAATACCCTTAAAAAAGTTGTTTAGTTTAGTGTTGACAATCCA
>NZ_JAMQUS010000008.1:0-182436 GCF_025594995.1 Turicibacter sp. GALT-G1 | reverse complement strand
GTATTGACAATTCGTCATATCGTAAAAAAATTTAATTAGACTGTAGGATTTCTTATACACTGCTACTTGAGGATTAATGCTTCGCATGGTAGGTGACCGAGTATCAAAAAGCCTTAAGAACTATGTATTATTCAAAAAATTTGAAAGATATTTCGGCTTATATATAGTCACACATGAAGCTTATTTATTGAAGGTATAAGTCTTAAACTCATTAAATGTTTATCACATAGGCTAATAATAGAAACAGTAAATTTTTATGATTTATAAAAATGATGATTTCTTATTTATCATTTAAGGTAGCGTTTGTTTTTTTGGAGTAAAGCTAGTAAAATGATAGATAAAAGAGGGGGGAGATTAATGTTTAAAAATATTCATCATGTTGCGATTATTGCTTCTAATTATGAGGTATCGAAATCTTTTTATGTGAATGTCTTAGGTTTTGAAGTGATTCGAGAAAATTATCGTATCGACCGTAATTCGTATAAATTAGATTTAAAAATTGGAGACAGTGAAATTGAGCTATTCTCATTTCCAAATAGTCCAAAGCGTCCATCTTATCCAGAAGCATGTGGATTAAGACACCTTTGTTTTAAAGTAGATGATATAGAAGCAGCTGTTAACATGTTAAAAGATAAAGGAATTGAGACTGAAGAGATTCGTCTAGATGAATATACTAATACAAGATTCGTCTTTTTTAGAGACCCAGATGGTCTACCACTAGAGTTACATGAGTAGAAATAAATTTAAAACATAATAATGTTTAAAATTAAAGTGCATATTATTGGGAATAAAAAGGATAGTATGTTAAACTTTAAAGGTAAAAAAACTATATAAAATACTTCGCAATTTTCTAAAGGAGAGATCAGTTAATGGAGAGTTTGAAGCTAGTTGAAAATGTTTACTGGTTAGGGATTCAAGATCACGATCTTGAAGTGTTTGACGTTGTTATGGAAACAAAATATGGAACATCATATAATTCTTATTTTGTAAAAGGAGAAGACAAGGTTGCGTTATTTGATACAGTGAAAGCGCCTTATTTTGAAGACTATCTTCAAAAAATTCAAAAACATGTTTCAATTGATAAAATCGACTATATCATCGTTCATCATACAGAGCCTGATCATGCAGGATCAATTGAAAAATTAATCAAATTAAATCCAAATATTACGGTTATTGCTTCAGCCGTAGCTATTCGTTATTTACGTAACATTGTGAATATTGATTTTAAATCACAAGCTGTAAAAATGAATGATGTATTAGATTTAGGTGGGCGTACATTAAAATTCATCTCAGCACCAAACTTACATTGGCCAGATACTATTTATAGTTATTTAGTAGAAGAAGAAATTTTATTTACATGTGACTCATTTGGTAGCCATTATGCATTTGATGATGTATTAATGTCAAAATTACCAGTAGAAAAAAATGACGATTACATGGATGCATTATTAAACTATTATAATCCAATCTTCGCACCATTTAAAACGTATGTGTTAAAAGCAATTGCGACTCTTTCAGGATTAAATGTTAAGATGATTTGCCCTGGACATGGACCGGTATTAGATGCACGCATTGAAGAAATTATCAATATTTATAAAGAATGGTCAACGGAAGATTTCTCAGCAGAAAAATTAGTGGTAATTCCATTTACATCAGCTTATGGATATACAAAGATTATGGCTGAGACAGTTAAAGAAGGAATCGTAATGGTTAACCCGAATGTCACAGTTCGTTTATACGATTTAGATATTAAGAGCTTCCCAGAGGTAAAAGAACAATTATTTGCGGATTTATATGCAGCTGATGCAATTGCTATCGGAGCAACAACTGTGAATAAAGATGCAGTGCCAATCGTTTGGGATGTCTTAACAGGAATGAATCCAGTGACTCATGGTGGAAAATTTGGTGCAGCCTTCGGTTCATATGGATGGAGTGGAGAAGCGGTGGATAATGTTCATGCCCGTTTAACCCAATTAAAATTAAAAATGGTTGAACCGGTTAAGCTATGCTTTAAACCTGATGAAGAAAAATTAGCTGACGTATTAACACTTGGAAAAACAATTGGACGTAGTTTATTAGAAGGACGTTTAGTTTGTGATTTAGATTAGTTATTTAAAAGACAGTCAAATACGACTGTCTTTTTTATAGTGGTTATTTTGAGTGATTCATGTTATAATTTAAGAAAATTTTGGAAGAGAGGGTGCTTGAATGGAATTAGGAAATCAGTTAGATACCAGTCAAGGTTGTGTGATTGAAAAGAAAAAAGGATTAGATGCCTCACAATTAAAAATAATCGCTCTAGTCACGATGTTAATTGATCATATTGGTGCAATTATCATCCCTTTTTTACAAGGATATACTGAAAATATGACCACGTTTATTGCGCTTGAAGGAATGATGGTGATCATGCGTTTAGTTGGACGAATCTCATTTCCAATCTTTGCTTTTTTGGTTGTCAATGGGTTCTATCACACGCGTAATCGGAAAAAATATTTATTAAGATTAAGTATTTTTGCTTTGATTTCCGAGCCATTTTTTGATATTGCTATTTCAGGGAGATGGTTAGAATTCACTCACCAAAATGTCTTTTTCACCTTGGCTTTAGGTTTATTAGCCATTTGGGGATATGATAATATCTCTAAAGATCAAGGATTTAAATTTATAGGGGGATTATTTATTATTCTCATAGGCTTAATAGCTGCAAATTTAAGAACAGACTATGACCTTTATGGAATTCTCACCATTTTTATGATGTATCTCTTTTTTGAAAATAAAACTCGTATGAGTATTATGTTGGTTGTCCTTAATTTATTATTATATGGTCAATCGATTGGCATGTGGTCCTCTGTTTCATCTTTTATTCATGATGGATATGGCTTTGTGACGACCGATGGGTTTGGAATGATTCTACAAGTTTTAGTGTATTTACAGTGTGTTGCTCAATTGTTCTGTCTTGCTGCCTTATGGCCAATTTCGAAATACAATGGAGAGAAAGGATCAATAAAGCTGAATAAATATTTCTTTTATGCTTTTTATCCTCTTCACCTTTTTATTTTAAGTTTAATGATTGTTATTTTGAAGAATATATTATAACTCATTAGCGAAGGCTGGTGAGTTTTTTTTGATATAAGATTTTTATTCATGTAAAATAGTGTATTTTTTACTAAAAATATATTATAATTTACTTAAGTTTTAGTAAAAGGTGGTGTTGGTTATGGCGAGAATGAATATTAAAAAGGCATATAAGAAAAATTTCATGTTAGCAAAAGTGTTATATGAGGATGGCTTTTTTGCCTCTTATCATGTCTCGAAACACTTAAAAAATTTATTACGTATCCGTTCAATTTTATTGTCATTAGGTTCAGAGTGGCAACAATATGGTTATTTAGAAGCTTCATTGTATAAAAAACTTGAGGATTTACAGCATCATACACAAAAAAGTTTAAAACAATCAACCATGAGTATTAAAGAGTGGGAAGCAAAAGTGTATGAATTAGAAGCTCATGTGGAACGATTACCACTTAAGACTGGAAATGAACAGTTATTTTTATATCTTCAAAAGTTAAAAAGTTTAACGGTTGATTTAAATGATAAATTATTAACGTATCATCGCCGTTATGAGCGAGTTGAAGCTGATTTATTATTTATTATGGAACAAGTTGAAAAGGAAGACTTCGTTGCTTAATTTGAAAGAGAAAAAAAGCCTTAAGAACCCTTTAGGAGTTTCTAAGGCTTTTAATATGAGCAGATTAACGTTCATCCGAATCGCTATAAACATAAAATGAATGTTGCAAAGTCATACAGTTTTCATGACTTTATGCTTCGATATATAAGTCCAGATAAGTTTTTTACATTGTAAAAAATTTTAAATCCCTAGCAGTTGAGGATTAGATTGTCTTCGACAATCTGCCAGGTGACCCATTCCCTAGCAATGGTGGATTGTTTCACAAGTGAAGCTGCTAGGTGACCCCTGGACGATAGTCTGCCTTGCATTCCCTACCAATGGAGGAAACATGCTTCGCATGGCAGGTGACTCACGGTATGACTATCATATATTTGAGTTGCTATATTAAATGTAGAAAAGGTTTCTGTTTCTATATAGATTTGTCATCGTGTTTGAATGAGTAGAAATCTTTGGTTTTAGTTAGGTAGGGTTGATCTTTTATTTTTTCCTGCTCATGACGGTAAATGTTTTTTTAAAAATGAATATTTAATGAGTAGATGTTCAAATTTAAAAAATAAGAAAAAGATGGATTGATTTAAGTAACGTCGGTGATAATAAAATTATATGTGATTTGATACATAAAACGATTAAATAGAGTGAAAAAGCAATTTCCACTTTTCATGAATTTTGGTGCATGTTATAATATATTGACTTTAAAAGGAAAGTAAGTGATGAAATGTTAGCAGGAAAATTTCATGAAATGAAAGTGGAGCGTCAGACGCCACTTGGTTATACATTAATGCTAGATGGTGAAGAGTTCTTCTTACATCAAGCAGAAGTAACGCATCCTATCGAAGTTGGAGAAACAATCGAAGTCTTCGTTTATTATGATGCAAAAAAACGTTTAACAGCAACGATGCAAGAGCCAGCAGTGACAACAGAAGAATTCGGTTGGGTTGAAGTAGTAGATGTGCGTAAAGATTTAGGAGTTTTTGTTGATATCGGAATTAACAAAAACATTTTAATCGCACCATCAGACTTACCAATTTTCGAATCATTATGGCCACAAGTCGGAGATTATGTGTATTGTTATTTAAAAGAATCACAATCAAACTACTTATTTGCAATCTTAGCTCGCCCACAAGAGTTTGGCGGAGTTAAAGAGGAGGCGCCACAATCATTACATGGTAAAAAGGTAAAAGCGCGTGTAATTCGTACAGGTAAAATCGGAACAAACGTCATTACAGAAGAAGGATACATGGGATTCATTCATGAAAGTGAACGTCGTGAAGAACCACGTCTTGGAGAAGTAGTTGAGGGACGTGTCGTACGTGTAAAAGATAATGGTGAATTTAATATGTCATTAATTCCACAAAAGGAATTTGCGATTGTGGAAGACTCAGACATTATTTTAGAATATTTAATGGGACGTCGTGGGGCGATGCCGTTTTATGATAAATCAGAACCAGACGATATTCGTCGTGTCTTTAAAATGAGTAAGGCCTCATTTAAGCGTGCATTAGGGCGTTTAATGAAAGAGGGAAAAGTTTATCAAGAAGATGGATGGACTTATTTAAAAGAAGACACAGATTCAAACGAATAAGTCTAATTATTCATCAGGACATCAGAGAAGGAGTGTGGAACAGATGAATATTTTAAAAAATGAACAAGTTTCAATTAAACTGAAGAACTTAGGGATTATGATTATAGGGGTATTTTTATATGTGTTAGCGATGAATATGTTTATTTCGCCTGCTAATCTATATACAGGTGGAGTGACAGGGATTGCGCAGTTAATAATAGCCTTTGCTTCTTCTGCATTTGGGATTCAATTAAGTTTAGGTGGATTAATTTTCTTATTGAATGTGCCACTTTTATATTTAGCGTGGCGTTCAATTGGAAAACGATTTGCTGTCTTAAGTATTTTAACAGTTGTGTTGCAATCCATCATTTTAGAATTAGTTCCCATGGGAAAATTCTCTGATGATATTTTACTAAACGCTGTATTTGGTGGGGTGTTAATCGGTGTTGGTGTAGGAATGATTTTAAAAATTGGTGCATCAACTGGTGGAACAGACATTGTCTTCCAATATCTTTCAATGAAATTTAATGGTTCATTTGGAAAATATTCATTTGCGATTAATGCGATTATCATTTTGATTGCAGGACTTACACAAGGATGGGAAACGGCATTATATACCATCATCTCGATTTATATCACATCTGTTGTTATTGATAAAATTCATACTGTTCATCAAAACTTAACGTTATATATTGTAACGAGTAAAGAAGATGAGATGATTAAATCGCTTCAACAACAGTTATATCGAGGGATTACAATTTTAGAAGGACGCGGTGCTTATAGTAAAAATGATAAAAGTGTTTTAATGATGGTTTTATCAAGCTATGAATTATATGAGGCTCTTGCTGTTATTAAAATGGTAGATGAGCAAGCCTTTACAAATGTAGTGCAAAGTGAAATGGTTCAAGGATACTTTGTTAAAAAAGAAATTAAATAGATTTCTGTTTTTTGACAAAAATTCAAAGCTTCTAATGGTATTCTGTCTTTAATGTGATAGGAGGGAGACAGAATGTCCGTTCAAGTGAAATGTTTTGATGAAGAACATGAGCTAGATTTAGAAAGTGTCGTCAATGAATTTTTAAAAACATTACCTTATCAATCGGTCATAGATATTAAATACTCTATCTCTCACTTCAGTGATACAGAGGGACAGGTTTATAGTTATTCGGCTATGATTATTTATGAAGCATAGACAAAAAGTACCTTTTTTTAGGTGCTTTTTTTCATGGAATAATTACCTCTAAAATCATGGGATAAATTGTATGTGGATGTACACAAAATAGTAACAATTTTTTAGTTTCCTGTCGGGAGAAAACATGTTATAATTTCTCAAGAATTAAATCAAAGATTCCGTTTTAATAGAGAGAAAGCTTCATGAAAAACGGAAGTGGAGGAATTTAGTAATGGGTATTATTAAGGCAGAACATTTGAAAAAAGAATTTAAAAGTTTAGCAATGATTTCGGTTGGGATTTTACTATTCTCCATTGGAATTAACTGGTTTATCAATCCATCGGGGTTATATGTAGGTGGGGTCACAGGGATTTCTCAGTTAATTAGTCGATTCCTTTATAGTGCATGGGGGATTAAGATTAATCTCGGAATGCTTATTTGGTCAATTAACATCCCGTTATTACTAATTTCATATAAGTTTATTGGGAAACGTTTCACCTATCATACGCTATATACGGTAACACTGATGACGTTAGGTTTGAATATTGTTCCAGAAATTTCTTTTTCTGATGATGTGTTATTAAATATCGTTGTTGGTGGAATGATTTATGCTTTAGGTAGTGGAACGATCTTAAAGTATGGCGGTTCAACTGGAGGACTTGATATTTTATCACAAATTTTATCCATGAGAACGCAAGGGTCATTTGGTCAATACTCATTTGCTGTAAACTGTGTGATTATTGCAATTGCAGGATGTGTTGATGGATGGGAAATTGCATTATATACGATTTTATTAATCTTTGTTCAAATGCAAATTATTGACCGTATTCATACTCCACATCAAAGCTATACAGTGTTTATTGTCACAAATAAGCAAGATGAGGTGATTTCAACTTTACAAAGTCGATTAGGTCGTGGGATTACTATTATTAATGCGGAGGGAGCTTACACGCATCAAAATCGTAGTTTATTAATGATGGTTGTTTCAAGCTATGAATTATATATTGCTTTACAATTATTAAATGAGGTCGATCCAAACTCGTTTACGAACGTCTTACAAAGTTCACAAGTTCAAGGGAACTTCGGGCGTAAAATTGTTGATAAAACACAATAATCAAAAAGTTGCTTCTAATTTAGAAGCAACTTTTTTAAAATTTCTCAATCAATGAGGAAAGACTGATGAATTTAGGGGAGAATTGTGTGAAATGACAGATGAAAGTAGGCAGATTATGTTATAATATAAAATGACATCACTATACATACATCAGGTAAACAGGAGAACGGAGTGGTATTATGGCAAATGCCCGCGAATTGGCATTGCAGACGTTAACCGATATTTTAATAGATGGAGCTTATAGTAATCATGCTTTAAGTGAACAAATTGAAAAAAATGAGTTAACAGTTCAAGATAAAAATTTCATGACTGAATTGGTTTATGGAACATTACAACATGAACAGTTATTGAATTTTTATGTGACACCCTTCTTTAACGGAAAAGTCAAAGCATGGGTTCGTATTTTAATTCAAATGACCCTATATCAAATGTTATTTTTAGATAGTGTCCCAGAACACGCAGCAATCTCTGAAGCGGTTAAGATTGCTAAAAAACGTGGAGGGCAATTTAATGGCAAATTAGTGAATGCTATTTTACGTGAACTGACACGTACCCCATTGCCAAGTCTTGATACGATTAAAGATGAGGCGGAGCGTTTGGCGGTTGAAACGTCACATCCACTTTGGTTGATTAAATTGTGGAGTAAGCAATTCGGTTGGGAAAAAACGATTCAGATGGCTCGTGCTAATAATGAGCGTGTCAATGTGACGATTCGTGTCAATGGTGTTCGTGGAACACGTGAAGAATTAAAGCAAAAACTTGAATCGGAAGGCATCACATGTGAGTATGGTAATTTGAGCCAAGATGCACTAGTTATTTTAAAAGGTAATGTGATTAAGACGAAGGATTTTGAGCAAGGATGGTTCTATGTTCAAGATGAATCGTCAATGCTAGTCGCACGTGCGTTAAAACCAAAACATCATTCGAAAGTATTAGATACATGCTCAGCACCTGGTGGAAAAACGACACATGTAGCAGAGTTAATGCGTCAAACAGGAACGGTTTATGCCCATGACGTTTATGAGCATAAAATTAAATTAATCGAAGATAATGTGAAACGTTTAGGGTTAACAAACGTCGTAGCGACATTGCAAGATGCAACAACTTTAAATGAACGTTATGAGTCAGATAGCTTTGATGCCGTTTTAGTTGATGCTCCATGTTCAGGATTAGGTATTTTAAGACGTCATCCAGAAGTTAAAATTACGAAACAACCTTCGGATTTAGATGAAATCATGATGATTCAAAAGAAAATTTTAAATACAGTTGCCCCATTAGTTAAAGTAGGGGGAACACTGGTTTATAGTACATGTACCGTAAATCGTAAAGAAAATGACAAAATGGTTGAGCAATTCCTAGCACAACATCCAGAATATGAACTCGATCCAACATTAGTCAATCGACTTCCAGAGGTTTTACACGAGCAAACGAAAAATGGAATGGTTCAATTATTCCCAGGTGATTATCAAACAGATGGTTTCTTTATTGCTTGCTTAAAGCGCCAAGCTTAATTTCAGAAATGATTGCATGAGAATCTGTGTTTTAGCAGGATAATATATAGAAGAAACAGTCGTTTTTTTACATCGGTAAACGTGATTATTTCTGGCGTTAGCCTTAGTTTAGGATAGTTTAAGACTATAACTTTGAGTTAGGCAATGTAAATGATTGATCTGTTTCTATATAGATAGATGACTGACACAGCAATGACTTTAACGAATTTAGTAGAAATGGTGGTGCTAATATGGAGTTTAAATCCATTTTTAGTTTAAATATTGAAGATTGGCAGAATTGGTTAGTAGCCAATAACCAACCAAAGTTTCGTGCGAAACAAATTTTTGATTGGTTATATAAAAAACGTGTGCCATCAATTGATGAGATGAGTAATTTACCGAAAGATTTAAAACATTTATTAAGTGAAACATTTGATTTCACAACCTTATCAGAACGTAAAAAACAAATCGCAAGTGATGGAACAACAAAGTTTTTATTTGAATTAGCAGATGGAAACTTAATTGAAACGGTGTTAATGCGTCACAACTATGGTTATTCTGTTTGTGTGACGACACAAGTTGGGTGCCGCATTGGATGTAAGTTCTGTGCTTCTACCTTAAGCGGCTTAAAACGTAATTTAGAGGCAGGGGAAATTGTAGCACAAGTTTTACGTGTTCAACAATACTTAGATGAAACAGAAGGTCGTGTTAGTCATATTGTTGTGATGGGAATTGGAGAACCATTTGAAAATTATGATAATTTAACTCGATTCATTAATATTATTAATGATGATAAAGGGTTAAATATTGGAGCACGTCATATTACTGTTTCAACAAGTGGGATTGTTCCGAAAATTTATGATTTTGCCGAGCATCATCCTCAAGTTTCATTTGCGATTTCATTACATGCACCAACCGATGAATTGCGTACGCAATTAATGCCAATTAACCGTGCTTATCCATTAGAAAAGTTAATGGAAGCGGCGAAGTTTTATGTAAATAAAACACATCGTCGTATCACTTTTGAATATGGATTAATTAAAAATGTCAATGATACAGTAGAATGTGCAACAAAATTAGCGGACTTATTAAAAGGAATGAATTGTCACGTCAATTTAATTCCGGTGAATTATGTACCGGAACGTGGGTTTGATCGTACACCAATTGAACATATTGAACAATTTGAGAAGACATTAAAAAAACGTGGGATTAATGCAACTGTTCGACGCGAGTTAGGAAGTGACATCGACGCGGCTTGTGGACAGTTAAGAGCTAAAGAGGGGGCTTTATAGAATGTTTGACCAGATGTGTTATAAGACTGATGTCGGAAAAATCCGACCACATAACGAAGATGCTGTTAAAATTTATAAAAATCAACATTGCTCAATTATTGTAGTAGCCGATGGCATGGGAGGGCATGAAGCGGGAGAAGTCGCAAGTGCCATGGTATTAAAAACAATCGAGCAATACTTTAATGAGGACTTAACATTTGATGACTCAGAAATATTGAGAAAATGGTTAAAGAAGATTTTACATCAAGTAAATCAAGATATCTTGACGTATATTGAAGATCATCATATCTCACATGGAATGGGAACGACAGCTATTGTAACTGTGATGACTAAGTCTTTTATCGCATTTGCACATATTGGGGATAGTCGAGCTTATCTTTTATCCCATCACCAATTAAGACAGATTACAAAGGATCATACCTTCGTTCGTAAACTAGTCGAAGAAGGAAAACTATCTGAACAAGAAGCAAAAAATCATCCACATCGTAATATTATTATGAATGCTCTTGGGGTGAATAAAGAATTGAAATTTGATTATCTTGTGTTAGAGCATTATCAATTAGATGCCATCTTACTTTGTACAGACGGGTTAACATCGATGGTAGATGATCAAGAGATTCTTGCTATTTTAAGCAAACAAACGTCAACAGAAGAAAAAGTAAATTTACTGATTGAAGTGGCGAATCGTAATGGAGGAAAAGATAATATATCAGTGGCTTTATGCGAACGCCTCGAAGGGAGTGACTCTTTATGATTATCGGAACAACGATTAATTCGCGCTATGACATTAAGATGCTAATTGGTGATGGTGGAATGGCTAATGTTTATTTAGCGTATGACCGTACACTAAAACGACATGTAGCGATTAAAATGTTACGATATGAGCTTTCAAAAGATGAACGTTTCATTAAACGATTTAAACGTGAATCAGCACAAGTGATTAATTTGGATCATCCGAACATCGTTCATGTTTATACAGTTGGTGATTATAAGCAACAGCCGTTTATTGTCATGGAATATGTTAAAGGAAAAACATTGAAAGATTATTTACGTGAACATGGAGCGTTAGAACCTCAAACAGTGATTCATATTATGACACAATTAGCTGAGGGGGTTTTATATGCTCATCAAAACAATATCATTCATCGCGATCTTAAATCGCAAAATATTATGATTACTGATGATCAAGTTGTAAAAATTACTGATTTCGGAATTGCTCTTTCAAGTAATGAGGCAGATATGACACAAACGAACACGATTATGGGTTCGGTTCATTATTTAGCACCGGAATTAGCACGTGGAAATTTAGCAACTGAGCGCTCAGATATTTATGCGTTAGGAATTATTTTATATGAATTATTAACGGGAGATGTGCCTTTTAAAGGAGAAGGTGCGGTTAATATTGCCCTTCAACATTTAGAAGCAGAAATGCCTTCAATCAAGCTAGTCAAAGAGGAATTACCGAATAGTTTAGATAACATTATTAGTCGTTGTACCTGCAAGCTACCAAGCGATCGATACCACAGTGTTGATGAATTATTAATTGATTTAAACTCAGCGTTAACAACTGAGCGTGTCGATGAGCCTCTTCTAAGTGAAAGTATAAAAGATGAGGCACTTGAAAAAACGATGGTGATGTCTGACCTGAAGAAGGAGGTATCAGAAGAAATGGCTAAGAAATCAAAGAAAAAGCGTAAAGGACGAAAAGGAAAGAAATTTGACTTTTTAAACTCAGCTTTATTAGTCTCTTTCACTGTTTTCTTAATTTGTGCCATCACGCTTTATTATGTCATTATCTATCGACCTGCAACTCATAAAGTCGCTGAAGTTTATGTTCCAGATGTTTCAACGATGACAGTGACAGAGGCAGAAAAGGAATTAAAAGACATCGGACTTAAATATGCAAAAGTCATTTATATTGAAGATGAGAATTATGAAGATGGTGATGTATTTAAAACATCACCGGCTATCGGAACACGCGTAAAAGTGAAGTCTAGTGTTACGTTATATGTCGCAAAGACTCCAGAAAAATCATCTTCAACGAGACAAGAATAATAGACAATAAAGAAAATGATGAGTGAACCTGATCATTTAGTAGGTGATAATTTGAAAAAGGGAATTATTTTAAAAGCCTTAAGTGGGTTTTATTACGTTGAAGATTTAGAAAGTAAAGAAATGATTCAATGTCGAAGTCGAGGATTATTTCGTAAACAGAAAATTACTCCGTTAGTAGGAGATGAAGTTGAGTTTTTAGTTGAATCTGATGGAAATGGTTATGTGATGGAAATCGGCCCTCGAAAAAATGAATTAGTGCGCCCACCTATTGCTAATGTAGATTTAGCATTAGTTGTTTTTTCAGTGAAAGAACCCGACTTCAGTCCGAAGTTGTTAGATCGTTTTTTAGCTGTTATTGAAATGAATCGCATTGAACCTGTTATTGTGCTAACGAAGATGGATTTATTGAGTGAAGAAGAGAAACAATCAATTGAACCAACGATTAATTATTACCGTGAAATTGGTTATGAAGTCATTGAGACCTCATCTAAACGACAATTTGGATTAGAATCGATTAGTGATTTAATTAAAGATCGTATTGTTGTGATTTGCGGTCAATCAGGAGTAGGAAAATCGTCATTACTTAACTCAATCGATCATACATTAGATATTCAGGTTAATGAAATTTCAAAAGCACTAGGACGCGGAAAACATACAACCCGACATGTTGAATTACATAAGTTAAGCGAAGGCTTAATCGCAGATACACCAGGATTTAGTTCTTTAGATTTAGATCAATTAGAACCTATCGATTTATCACAATGCTTTATCGAATTCTATGAGCGTTCAGAGCAGTGTAAGTTCAGAGGTTGCTTGCATGAAAATGAACCTCGTTGTGCTGTCAAATCGGCTGTGGAGGCAGGAGAAATCATCCCAACCCGATATGAGAACTACTTACAGTTCTTAACAGAAATTAAAACTCGTAAACCGAAGTATTAAGACATGAAGGAGTAGGAAAGATGTTGAAAATTGCACCATCAATTTTAGCTGCTGATTTCTCAAAATTAGCAGAAGAAGTAAAATGTGTTGATTCACTAGGAGCGGATTATATTCATATTGATGTGATGGATGGTCATTTCGTCCCTAATATTACATTAGGTCCAGGGATTGTGAAATGTTTACGTCCTCATACAGAGTTGCCATTTGATGTTCATTTAATGATTGAAAATCCGGATCAATATATTAAAGATTTTAAAGAGGCGGGAGCAGATATTATTACAGTTCATGTAGAGGCATGCCGTCATTTACATCGTACGTTACAATTAATTAAGCAATATGAGATGCAGTGTGGAGTCGTTTTAAATCCGCATACACCACTTGAAATGATTAAACATGTTTTACAAGAGGTAGATTGGATTTTAATTATGTCAGTTAATCCAGGATTCGGAGGTCAAACCTTTATTCCGGATTCATTAAATAAAATTGCGACATTAAATCAGTGGCGTCAAGAACAAAACTTATCTTATGTGATTGAAGTTGATGGTGGAGTTAACGAGGAAACAGCCCGCTTATGTGAAGAAGCTGGGGCAGATGTGGTAGTTGCTGGATCAGCTGTGTTTAATGCAGTAGACCGTCAATTAGCCATTCAAAAAATTAAGGGGTAATTTGAATGAAAATTGCGATTATTAGCGGAGCACCAAATGCGTGGTTAGATTTAGAACATATTAAAGCGAGCTTCGTGATTGGAGTCGATCGAGGAGCTTTAACTTTAGTAGAGCATGGAATTTGTCCGGATATCGCCATTGGAGATTTTGATTCAGTGACGGAATCTGAGTTTGCTAAAATTAAAGATTCTGCGTTGGAACTTGTTCAATTACCAAGTGAAAAAGATGAAACGGATACTGAAGTGGCTTTGAATGTAGCGATGACGAAAGAAGCAACTGATGTTCGGATTTATGGATCATTAGGTGGACGAATCGATCATAGCTTAGCTAATATTCGCTTATTACTTCAGTTTGCTAAAAAAGGCTTACCGATTACATTAGTGGATGAAAGAAATCACTTAATGGTGTTAGCCTCAGGTCAGCATGAAATCAATCATCCAGGCTTGCCCTATATTTCATTTTTTGCCTTAGAGTCAACGGTAACTAATCTAACGTTAAATCGTTTAAAATATCCATTAACGAATTATGAGTTAACACAGGATGATATTCGTTGCATTAGTAATGAGACAACTGAATCTAGCTTTTTTGTCTCGTTTGATAGTGGTTATTTATTAATGATATTTAGTCGTGATTAAGTTGTAGTCATATCTTTTTCCATGAGGACATATAGTGTACAGTAATTAATATCCTTGAATAGGGGAGCGGATAAGATGAGATTTTATACGATTAAATTACCAAAATGGATCAGTGCAATTGTTGTAGGTATTATGAACATCTTTAAAAAACATTAAAAATAGTTGTCGATTTATTCGGCAACTATTTTTTATTATTGTCTTTGTTTTAAGGACGGGGGATATCATATTAAATTAGCTTGAAAATTATTTTGTGCTCATTGAATTAGAATAACGATTGAATGATATAAAACAGTAACAGTTATTTAAAACTAATTATTTTTCAAAAAATATATTGTTTTTTTAAATAATATTAATTTATATATTAATATTATTAATTATGGAGTTGGATTTTTAGATTCGTGGAGTATAATGGTAATGTAGAGACGTAGGAATTGAAAGGAGAGAAGCTTAAAGTGTCATATCTTTATGTTTTAGAGAAAATCGAAGACGGACGTCTGACAGTTCAGCAAGCAATTAAAGAGATTGAAAGAGAATCAAAACGGCGACAAAAGCATCGTTCTAAGAAGATTAAATTATTTATTGTCGATAATGGGAAGAGAATATATTTGCCGGCAGTTTCATTTGGATTGATTAAAAGTTTTTTTAGATTATGTGCTCCTTTTATTAAGTTTGATCAAGAGGCTATTAATGGGAAGTTTAGTAAAGAAGAGATACAGACTATTTTAGTAAACTTAGAAGAAGTGCTGAAGATTATGAAGGAGTATCCACCACTTGAGTTTATTAATGTGAAGTCTAAAAATACGGTTATTAAAATTATGACAAAGTAAGGAGGGTTTAGGTGAAACAGTACGAAGTGTTGGGACATTGTCCTATTTGCTATAAACGACTTTTAGTTACACAATTGACGTGCCAAGGATGTAAAACACAAATTAATGGTCAATACACATTAAATGAATTTTGTTATTTAGATAAGGAACTATTAAATTTTGCCATAGTCTTTATTAAAAATCGTGGGAATATTAAGGAGGTTGAACGTGAACTTGGAATCTCTTATCCAACCGTTAGACGAATGCTTGATCAAACAATTCAAGGATTAGGGTTTACAACAGGACAAGAAACAATCGATAAACAAGATAGTTTATCTCAGCTTGAACGAGGGGATATCACTGTTGAGGAGGCAACTGAGTGCTTAAAACGATAAAGAGGGGGAGTTTATATGGGTGATGAGTTAGGAAAGATTTTAAAAATGATAGAAAGTGGTGTTATTACGTCAGAAGATGGTCAAGCGTTGATCAAGGTGATTGATACAGCACATCGAAAAGTTAATGAGGTGAATCAGGGGATGACGGGACGTTTTTTACACATTAATGTAGACAGCCATGACAAAGAAGAAGAAGTCATTGAAATCAATATTCCTCTTAATCTTGCAAGGTCTGTTTTAAAAATGGGATTTATTCAAAAACAAATTAAGGCGCAGACTAGAACTGGAATTGAACCGGATTTAGATGAGATGATAGATTTGCTTAATCTAGATTCCATTGGTGATTTAATAACTATTGATCGTAATTCAGTAAATGTACGAATCTGGATTGATTAATGATTTTAGCTAGAAAGGATGATTAAAATGAGTGAAGAATTAATACGAGTATTAAAAATGATAGAAAGTGGTGTCATTACATCGGAGGAAGGTCAGAAACTGATTCAAGCTATGCAAAAATCTGAACAAAAAGTGGCCCGAGTAAATTCACACCCGATAGGACGATTCTTAAGATTAGACATATTATCGACGGAAGAGGGAGAAAAAGAAACAGTTCAAATTAATTTTCCATTAAATTTAGCTAAAGCCGTTCTAAAAATGGGAATTGTTCAAAAGCAATTAAATGCTAAAGTCGGTGAAAATGTTAATCTAGATATTGAAGAAATTTTAGCACTGATTGATTCAGAGGTAATGGGAGATCTAATGACGATTGATACGAAAGATGCTAAAATTCGAATTTGGATTGACTAAAGAGAGAAGAGAGAGATGAAGTAATCATCCTTAAAATGAGAAGATAATGAGGAACTTCATCGTTATGCATCAAAAGCTATATACGAATAGGCCCATGAAAAAAATCAAAATGTGGACTAAGAAGAAGTAGAAGTTGTAAAAATGTAAATAATTTGTTTAATTGTTTACTTTCTCAACAAGAGAAAATATTTGCTTGCTATCTCTATCTTTCGCTGGTAATTCCGGTATCTCATTGCAGAAGCTGTGCAATGATAAAGGCTTAACAAATTAAAGTTGTATGTTTTTGCACCTAATGAAGTGGCCGGCCATTTGTATAAGTTTTATGTTTGAGTCAATAAAGATTGATATGAAAAATTATTTAATAACATAAAAAAGGTTACCTCCGAAGAGATAACCTTTTTTATGTTATTAATAAACGCGTTCTACTTTTCCTGATTTTAATGCGCGAGCAGAAACGTATACTTTTTTAGGTTTACCGTTAACTAAGATTTTAACTTTTTGAACGTTAGACTTCCAAGTACGTTTTGAAGCGTTCATTGCGTGTGAACGAGCGTTTCCAGTTTTAGTACGACGTCCAGTTACTGTACAAACACGAGCCATTAGTAAAAACCTCCTTACTTCACATTCTTATCTAAGACTCCTATTAATTTATCATACTTTTTGTGGATTAGCAAGTTTTTTTGAAAGAAATGCAGAGAATAGTCATGTTAAGGCGGTTTTACAACTTCTAGATGACATTTTATATTTGTCAATGTGTATAATATATAGTAAAATTGAAAGTAAGAATATAGCGATGAGGGAGGTTTGTCACATATGACAGTCCAAATTAAAAATGAATATGGTCGAATTGACATTTCAAGAGATGCCCTTTCAACAGTCATTGGAAATGCAACAACAGAATGTTATGGTGTTGTCGGGATGGCTTCAAAGAATTTAGTTAAAGATGGTTTAGCTGTTGTTTTAGGAAAAGAAAACTATAGTAAAGGTGTTACACTGCGCGCAGATGAAAATAATAAACTGATTGTAGACTTATATGTAATTGTCGGAATCGGAATTAAAGTTTCAGAAGTATGTTTTGAAATTCAGAAAAAAGTTCAATATGTGATCGAAAAAACTTTCGGAGAACATGTTAAAGAAGTTAATGTGTTTGTACAAGGAGTTAAAGGGTTAGATCGCTAGGAGGAGTATTATTCATGTCGTTGAAACAGATTAATGGTATCGTATTTAAACAAATGGTAATTAATGGAGCTAACAACTTAGCGAACAGATCTAAATATGTAGACCAGCTTAACGTATTCCCTGTTCCAGATGGTGATACAGGGACGAATATGAGTATGACGATGACGGCTGGAGCTAAAGAATTAGTTTCTTTAGAAGAAGCTTCAATTGGAAAAGTTGCAAAAGTTTTATCACGTGGTTTATTAATGGGTGCACGTGGAAACTCAGGTGTTATTTTATCACAATTATTTAGAGGATTTGCAACAGGTCTTGAGGGGAAAGACGAAGCGGATATTGAAGATATTGCTAAAGCCTTAGAAAGTGGAGTTAAAACAGCATACAAAGCTGTTATGAAGCCTATTGAAGGAACAATTTTAACCGTTGCTCGTGAATCTGCTGAAGCAGCTGGTGCAAAATATGAAACAGTTGAAACAATTGTTGATTTATATGATTTAGTAGTAAATGAAATGCAAATTTCATTAAATCGTACACCAGAATTATTACCAGTTTTAAAAGAAGTTGGTGTTGTTGATAGTGGTGGACAAGGATTACTTTATATTTTTGAAGGATTCTTAAAAGCGTTAAAAGGAGAAACAATTGTTTTAGAAGCTCAAACAGAAGCAACAGGAGAATCTGCACAAACAGCTTTATCGAGTGATGAGGTAGAATTTGGATATTGTACAGAGTTTATCATCCGTTTAGATGAAGAACGTACACCATTTAAAGAAGATGTCTTCCGTGGACGTTTAGAGAAATTAGGAAACTCAATTGTTGTGGTACAAGATGAAGATATCGTTAAAGTACATGTTCATACATTAACACCAGGTGATGCGTTAAACTTAGCACAAAAACACGGTGAATTCGTGAAGTTAAAAATTGAAAATATGACGGAACAACATAATGAAATTATTGGTCAAAATGCACCACAATCAGAACCAGCGAAACGTGAACAAGCTGAATATGGAATTATTTCAGTGGTAGCGGGAGAAGGAATTAAGCATTTATTTGAAGAGCAAGGATGCCATTATGTGATTGAAGGTGGACAAACAATGAACCCTTCAACAGAAGACTTCTTAAAAGCTATTGATGAGTTAAATGCTAAAAATATTATTATCTTACCAAACAACAGTAATATCATTATGGCAGCTAATCAAGCCGCTCAAGTAACGGAAGATGTTAATGTCGTTGTTGTCCCATCAAAAACAATCCCACAAGGATACACAGCTTTAATGATGTTTAATGAACATGCATCAGTAGAAGATAATATAGAAGAGATGAATCAGGCGATTACAGAAGTGAAATCTGGACAAGTGACATATGCAGTTCGTGATACACAAATGAACGGTGTAGACATTAAAGAAAACGACTTTATCGGAATTTTAGATAAGGATATTATCGTGTCTGTTCCAGAGCGTTTCGAAAGTGCTTGTGCTTTAGTGGATAAAATGATTGATGAAGATAGTGAAATCGTCACAATCCTATACGGTGAGGGTGTCGATGAAGATGAAGCAGATGAATTAGCTGAATACATCGAAAATAAATACGATGACGTTGAAGTTACAATCTTCGACGGTCAACAACCTGTTTACTCATACATTATCTCAGTAGAATAATTTACAAAAGATGTGAGGTTTCACCTCACATCTTTTTTATGCTTTGAATGCCTAAACTGTTTATGCTAAAATATCAATTAGAGAACACTTGTTCACCAAATCATTTAAAAAATAGTTGAAAGGGCGTGATGAAATGTCACTAGCAAGTATTCCTGTTGAAAAAATAAAAGGGGTAGGTCCTTCGCTGCTTGAAAAATTACATCAATTAAAAATTGTAAGTGTGAAAGATTTACTGGAGTATTTTCCTTATCGTTATGAAAACTTTGAGTTAATTGACATTCATCGCGCCATGCATGAAGAAAAAATTACAGTTGAAGGGAAAGTTATTACAGCTTGCCAAGTTCAATACTATGGAAAAATGAAAGCACGTATGACGTTTAATGTGTTAGTGAATCATGAGGTTGTGAAAGTCGTTGTTTTTAACCGTACTTTCTTAAAAAATCAATTAAAGCTAGATACATTGATTACCGTGACAGGTAAATGGGATCTCGGACGTAAAGTGATTACTGCTACTGATATAAAAATGGGTACAGCAGATGGACGAGGGATTGAACCGGTCTATTCCCTAAAAGAAGTTCCACTTAAAACGTTCAAAAAGATTGTAAAAGAGGCCTATGATCAGTATGCGATGCAATTACGTGATGACCTCCCGCTTCAACTCAGACAACAGTATCGTCTCATTTCTTATGAAGATGCGATATTGTTTTCACACTTTCCGGAAAATAAAGAGCAAGTACGACAAGTTCAACGACGTGTTAAATATGAAGAATTATTAAAATTTCAATTGAAAATCCAATATTTACGTTATCAAACGAAAAGTGAGCGCCAAGGAGCAGAGAAGATTTTTGATGAACACCAAGTTATTGAATTTATGAATCGACTGCCATTTACGCTTACGGATGCTCAGAAAAAAGTATTAGAAGATATTAAACAAGATTTGCGTTCGGGAAGTCGCATGAATCGTTTATTACAAGGGGACGTTGGATCAGGGAAAACAGTCGTCGCGGCGATTAGTTTATTAATGGTTATGCTATCTGGGTATCAGACGGCGTTAATGGTGCCGACAGAGATTTTAGGACAACAGCATTATAAATCACTCTTAGAACTCTTTAAGCCTTATCCGGCGTTTAAAATTGAGTTTTTAAGTAGCTCGGTTAAAGGGAAACGCCGACGAGAAATTTTAGAGCAACTAGCGAGTGGTGAGATTCATTTAATTATCGGAACGCACGCCATTATCCAACAGGATGTCATCTTTAAGCAACTTGGACTTGTTATTACGGATGAACAGCACCGATTTGGGGTTAATCAGCGAAAGATGTTGCGTGAAAAAGGGGACTTTGTTGATGTTTTAATGATGACAGCAACACCTATTCCACGTACACTTGCGATTTCAGCATTTGGAGATATGGATGTCTCGATTATTAACCAATTGCCACAAGGTCGTAAACCGGTGGAAACGTTCTTGATCGATAGCTCCAAACTCGATCGTGCACTTGGATTTATTCAAGAAACGATTTTAGATCAAGGGCAACAAGCTTACGTTATTACGCCACTCATTGAAGAATCGGAAGCGATGGACGTTCAAAATGCCGTTGAAGTGTATCATTTATGGCAACATCATTTTGAGGGGAAAGCAAAAGTTGGATTAATGCATGGACGTTTATCACAAGCTGAAAAAGATGCCGTCATGGAAGATTTTGTCGCGAATCGTTCGCAAATTTTAATCTCGACAACGGTGATTGAAGTTGGGGTAAACGTTCCAAATGCGAACTTAATGTTGATTTATGATGCACACCGATTTGGACTTTCACAGCTTCATCAGTTAAGAGGGCGTGTCGGTCGTGGAAGTCAGCAAGCTTATTGTTTACTCATGAGTGATATTAAAAATGAGCAGAGTTTAGAGCGTTTAAAAATTATGACAGGAACAACCGATGGATTTGAAATTGCAGAGGCGGATTTAAAACTTCGTGGACCAGGGGATTTCTTTGGTGAAAAACAATCAGGTGCGCCAGTCTTTAAAATGGCAGATCTCGTTGAAGACTATAAAATTCTAGAAGTTGCGATGCAGGATGCTTATCATCTTGTGAGTTCAGATGAGTTCCATCATAATAATGAATTCTTAGGACTTCGTGATTATATTCAAGAGACTGTTGCCAATGAAATGCACCAATTTGATTAAAATAGTATTCTTTCTGTTATAAAATAGTTTATAATGGTAATTAGTGAAATAAAATAGAAGAGATAGGTGAACAAATACATGATTAAAATCGGATTAGATGCCATGGGTGGCGATTTTGCGCCAGAACAAACTGTCTTAGGTGCCTATGCTGCTGTTGAAAAATTTGATGATATTGAAATTAGCTTATATGGAATTGAATCAGAAATTCAAAAGTTTATGAAAGAACCACATGACCGTATTAAAATTGTTCATTGTGAGCAAGTCATTCCGATGGACGTTAAAGATCCTGCGATGGCGATTCGTAAATTTAAAGATTCATCAATGGTTCGTGCGTGTAAAGATGCGAAAACAGGTGATATTGATGCCGTCGTTTCAGCTGGAGCAACAGGAGCATTAATTGCAGCGGGAACATTAGTCGTTAAACGTTTAAAAGAAGTCGAGCGTCCAGCTTTAGCACCAGTGATGCCAACGATCAAAGAAAATAAATATACTATTTTATGTGATGCGGGAGCAACAAGTGACGCCAAACCTCAATATTTATATCAAAATGCTAAAATCGCTTCTATTTATGCACGTGAAGTGATGAATATTGAAAATCCTACAGTTGCGCTTTTAAATATTGGAACTGAAGATGGAAAAGGAACTGACTTACAAAAAGAAGCATTCGCCTTAATCGCAGCGGATCCAACGATCAACTTTGTTGGGAATATGGAAGGGAAAACGATGATTGCAGGTGAAGTGGATATCATTGTAGCAGATGGCTATTCTGGAAACATCGCTTTAAAATCAGTAGAGGGAACGTCTAAATCGTTATTATCATTAATTAAAGAAGAATTAATGTCATCCACTCGAGGTAAAATTGGAGCTTTATTATTAAAGCCAGCGTTTGCCCGTATTAAAAAGCGTATGGATGCATCAGAAGTTGGTGGTGGAATTTTATTAGGAGTTTCAGCGCCAGTTATTAAAGCACATGGATCATCAGATTCAATTGCGTTAATGAATGCGATTCGTCAGGCACGCGAAACGGTATCTAAAGATGTCGTAGCAAAAATTAGTCAGGCATTAAAAGCAGAGTAATGAGTGAATGATTTCGGCGAAAATATCATCTATTTTCGTCGAAACACGTCGTCTTAGCTTGAATCACTTGTGAAATAACAGGAAAAGGGTTATAATTATTTGGTCTTTGAATGGAGGTGAAAACACATGGCGTATTTAGATCAATTAACGGAGTTTTTAAAAGAAAATAAGATCCCATTTAAACAACTTGACCGTTATTGTCAAGCATTTACACATTCATCATACGTCAATGAACATCGTCACCTAAAAATTGAGGATAATGAACGTCTTGAATATTTAGGAGATGCAGTCTTAGAGTTGACGGTATCGAATTACTTATTTAATTTAAAACCTGCGTTATCTGAAGGGGAAATGACTAAAATTCGTGCCCAATTAGTCTGTGAGCCGTCTCTAGAGTCTTACGCGCGTAATTTAAATTTAGGAAAGCTAATGTTGCTTGGTCGTGGTGAAGAAAATTCAGGTGGACGTGAACGTCCAACTGTCTTAGCGGATGCATTTGAAGCATTTATCGGTGCGATGTATCTTGATTTAGGAATGGATACCGTGTATTCATTTGTTCATACGATTATCCATAAAGCTTATCAAAAAGGTGAAGTCACACAAGTCTTTGATTATAAAAGTACCTTGCAAGAACTTGTACAGGCTGACTCTAAAAAGGCAATCGAATATCGTATTGTCTCTGAAACAGGTCCAGCCCATAATCGTTCATTCGAGGCGATCGTTTTATTAGATGGCATCACATTAGGTCGTGGAATCGGTAAAACAAAGAAAGAGGCTGAACAACAGGCAGCTAAGGGAGCTATCGAAATTTTAGCAAAATCATGTGAGAAAAAATAATCTCATGAAGGAAGAATGCAAAACTCTATTTGTTTAAAATATGGTTTTGCTTTCTTCTTTTTCTTTTATAAGGAGGAGGCGACTATGTCTTATTTCATTGTAACGGGTGCTTCATCAGGAATTGGAGAAGCAATGTGTGATGTTTTAGCTCAACAAGGACATGATCTTATCATTGTAGCTAGACGAGTAGATCGACTTAAACAAATAAAAGCAAAGATTGAATCTAACTATCTACGCGAGGTCATCATAATGCCAGCTGATTTATCTGATCTTAGCAGTTTAAAACAGTTGCATGAAAATTGTCAAAGTTATCACGTTGTAGGATTAATTAATAATGCGGGTTATGGCTTATATGGTGAATTTTTAAATCTTGATATTGAAGATGAATTTAATATGATTGATTTAAATATTAAAAGTGTTCATTATTTAAGTAAGCTGTTTTTAAAAGACTTTGTCCGTCAAGATGAAGGATATCTATTGAATGTCGCCTCGACTGCTGCGTTTCAATCAGGTCCATTAATGGCAACCTATTATGCGAGTAAGGGATATGTCTTGCAGTTAACAGAAGCGATTGCAAAAGAACTAGAAGCAAAACAATCAAAGGTTGTAGTGAGTGTGCTTTGTCCAGGACCAGTTGATACAGAGTTTCAACAAAAAGCAGACATTAAAGTAGCAAAGTCAATATTAAAAGTTCCAACGGCAAAAGAAGTCGCAGAGTATGCGTATCAAGAGTTGATGAAAGGACAGACTTTAATTGTTCCAGGTCTTTCTAACCGAGTGTTACTCTTCTTCAATCGCTTCATTCCAAGAAAGCTAGGATGTCAAATTGTCTATAACACACAACTAAAGAAAAAATAAAAAATCGTCATTTCGACGATTTTTTTCATTAAGATTATTAGAATTTAGGTATGGAATAAGCTTAAGTTTTTAATAGTGATAAAAATCAAAAGGAATATATTGTAAAATGAAAAAAGTTATGTTAAACTTAAATAGTCGCAAATATTAAATTAGCGCTTGTAGCTCAATTGGATAGAGCATCTGACTTCGGATCAGAGGGTTGTGGGTTCGACTCCTGCCAGGCGCGCCATTTTGATTTTTATAGCCCATGGCTATATCATAGATAAAAAGCACTTTAGAGTATTCTAAAGTGCTTTTTACATTTAGATGGTCATAACACCACCGAATTTTTCAAGGTAAGCTTGGTGTTGTTTATAATTAGGGTCATACATTCCTACTTTACGCCAGAATGAACGGTCATGATTCATATGGTGAATGTGACAAAGCTCATGAATGACGACGTAATCAATGACGTTGGTTGGAGCCATTGAAAGCTTGTAATTAAACGTTAAATCTTTGTTTGAATTACAAGTTCCCCATGTGCGAGGGGAGTCAACAACGGTAATTGATTTAGCTTTGACGCCAATGATTTTTTCGAAATGAGTGACACGTTTCTTTACATACTGTTTTGTCTTTTTCGTATATAATTTCTTCAGTTGGGATTGAATTTCGACTTCTGTTTCAGGAATTTCATCTAGTAATTTATGAAGTGGGAATCCTTTTCCTAAATATAAAAATAATTCTTCATTATCATATGATTTTTGATTTGAAATATATTTTCGATTGTTTAATTTTTCTTGAAGATTTAATAAAAACTTTGATTGAGATTTCATATAGGTCATAATTTCATCTTCACTTGTTTTAGTCGGAACTTTTAATGTCAGATATCCTTCTGGGCTGACATCTAAGTTTATTTTTGAACGTTTTGAAAATTGAACCTCAAAATAAATTGGCACCTCATTAATAATAATTTGCATCTTATTACTCCATTACTCTTTAATCTTTTGTTTTATTATAACACAAATGAAAAAAAGATGACCGTTTATTCAAACTTCTTAACATTCGTGAGTAAAAAATTCATTGCTTTTATTTAGACGCTTAAGAAGATAGATCAACGTCATGTAATAACATCTGATTAAGGAAGGGCTATATTGTTTGTATGGGGACGATTAAATATTGATGTGGGGAATGCAATTGCTAAAAAAATAAGTATTCTTTTAAATGTGAAAATAGTAGTCGTTTTTATAGATATTTCCTGGGAAAATGTCGAGTGTTTTGGATAAGTGAGTATGGTGATTCATGTGCTTTAAAAAAGTAAGTGCATAGCTTAATTTTTTTGCATATTTCATTCATCTAAGCATACAGTTTAATGTGACGCAGGGCATTCTGCCAATACGAAAATGATAGTCGCATCAGATGTATTTTAAATTGTATAAGCAAAGGGAGAGAGAAATATGTGGAAAGATACTAACAATGGTTCTGTTAAACAATTCGAAACTAGACAAAAAGAGGTAGTCACAGTAGAAATTAAAAAGAAAGAAGGCGTTGCAGTCGTTGTACGTCCAAATTATGAACAGGTCATTGCAGGAATGCGTGATAACCAGGTGAAAATTTGGAATGATTTATTATTTGATCCTGTGAGTTATCATCAAATTAAAACTAAAATGGAGGCGTTATTGGTTAAAAAAGAAGCTAAAGGCAACGATAAGTCAAAGCGCCGCTAATTAAATACAAAGGCTCTGTTTTAGAAGCGTGTTGATATTTCTTTAAAACATACTAATTTACTTACATCATTGTTCGATAACTACAAGATATATAGTAGTTAATATCAATGGTTTTAAACCTCAACATTTATTTAAAACACAACCTAAAAAAGATAAAACTTTTTATTTCTCCTATTACAATCAAATCCTAAGATAGAAACGCTTTACATAAGTTGTGTAAAACTGTTAAAATAAGTATAAAACGGGGAATAAACATGAAGAAAACATTTTATTTAATGAGACATGGGCAAACACTGTTCAATGTTCGTCGAAAAATTCAGGGGGCTTGTGATTCACCTCTAACAGAGCAAGGAATCATTCAAGCAAAAGAAGCGGGAGAGCGATTAAAGGGAATTAACTTTGACCATTTCTACAGTTCAACAGCTGAACGAGCATCTGACACCTTAGAATTAGTCGTTGGTGAGTCCATTACTTATCAACGTCTAAAAGGATTAAAAGAAATGAATTTCGGAACCTTTGAAGGTGAAAGCGAAGACTTAAATCCAAAAACGCCAGAGGGATATAAAGACTTTTTCGTTCCTTATGGGGGAGAATCTCAAGAAGAAGTGAAACAACGAATGAAAGAAACTTGCCTTGGGATTATGGAAAAAGACGATCATCAAATCGTCTTAGCCGTTTCACATGCGGGAGCTTGTTTTCATTTCATGAGAAACTGGATAACTGAAGAGGAAGCAAAACAAGCGATGATGAATGGTGCTTTTTCGAATTGTGCCATTTGTAAGTACGAATATGAAAATAAACAATTCAACCTGATTGAAATAATTCGCCAAGAAAAATAAAAATGTATAATCTTGTAAAAAGTTTGGTAAAAGTGAGTGACGAGGAAGATAAATTGAGGTATGATAAGCACCTGAATATAGGATCATGGTTCATATAGGTACTCAATTTTTAAAGGTTGTCTAAACCAATGATTTACCCCAGTATCAATACCCTTAACAAACTATTTTTACCTATACTGTTAAACTAAGAACGATTTAAATAAAAACCTAATCCATTTAAATCATAGGTTGTGTTTTAGAAGAGTGTAGTTAATATTAATCACTTTAACTATCAACATTTATTTAAAACACAGCCAATACAAAAGAGGTGTATCCAAATTGATACACCTCTTTTTCTATTTGATTAAGTCATAAATTTCAGATTTAATTTGTTCATAAATCCCTTCAATAATTTGAAAGTTCATGGCTTTAATATAAATTTCTTCTAATACATCATGGAGTTTTTTTGCTTCGCCTAAAGCAGTTGTTCCTTTTTTTATAGTTGCTTTATATAAACTGGCGATTTCAGCTAATCGATCGGCATTAGCTTCATCGGTACCTGGAGTAATTAACGCTTCATACGTATCAATCACTTCATCTGTTTCAAGACTTGGAAAGTATTCATGAGGAGCCGTTGAATCGAAGAAGCAGATGTTTAGTTGAGGGATTAAAACCATATCTAATGATTCAGGGTCGAATGAACAGTGATAAATTTCAGTATCATACCCTAATGTTTCACTTTTTTTAGCTAATTCTTTTAAAAGTGTTGATTTCCCTGTTCCAGGACGACCTTTAATGAAATAACGTTTTAAATCATGTGTTAAGTCTTCAATGTAATCCACTGAACCAGTAGGAGTTGATGCACCAAAGAATCGATGTTTAACAGTTGGAGTATGGTCAATTGAAGGATATTTTAATAAGGTTTCGCAAATAACGTATCTAAATTGAGGAGCTAGGTTAAAATCCATCTCATCAATATAAATTTTTTCCCATGCATCATGAATTTTTAATGCATGAGCATATTCTGAATAAAGTCGTTCATAACAGGCACTAATTTCATGTTTTAATGAAAGAATCTCATCTTTATAAGGGGAAAGTTTTTCTTTATCCCAAGCGATCCCTAAGTTGACGTATTGCTCAATTGCACCAGGAGCCGTTGGCTCAATCACATGTGGCGCTGTCCCATCAACAATTCCAACTTTTAAAGCAGGAATTAAAACACCATCTAATGAACTTGGATCAGATGAACAATAAATAAACTCAATATCGTAACCTAAATCATAGAAGTCAGCGCCAATTTCTTTCATCAACGTTGATTTTCCAGTTCCAGGCCCTCCTTTTAAAATATATAAACGTTCAAGCCCTTGAAGATTTGACTCAAAATAATTACAAAATCCACGGGAACTATTTGCACAAGCAAAATACCCTTTAATAGTTGCTGTCATTCAGATGCCTCCCTTAAGCTCACAATACATTATCCATTATTATCTTATGGGACAGTGCCTAAAAGGTGAATAATATCTTAAATTTTGTCTCAGGATGTAAGTGTTTTAACAATGGTTCTTGGATTGAAGTCTTTTTAAGATTATGTTAGAATTAATTTTGGAAAAGATTATCTTCTGTATACATAAAGTGGATAATATTAAAAGTAGAAATAACGGATGAAAATATTAGAATAGGTAAAGGTGAAAAACATGTTTATTGTTAATTTAATTCGTGGTTTTTTTATGGCCTTAGCAGATAGTGTGCCAGGTGTATCAGGAGGAACGATTGCATTTATTTTAGGATTTTATGATGAATTTATTGGATCATTAAATACACTTGTTTCAAAAAATAGCAAAGAGGAAAAAATTCAAGCATTACAGTTCTTGTTAAAAATTGGAGTTGGATGGGCTATTGGGATGATTACATCCGTTTTATTCTTAGCTTCAATCTTTGAAGAGCATATCTATAGTATTAGCTCTGTCTTCATTGGATTTATTATCTTTTCAATTCCATTAATTATTAAAGCGGAGAAAGAGACAATTAAAAATAAATATCTAAATATTGTTTGGACCATTACAGGGATTTTAGTGGTCGTAGCCATTACGGTCTTTAATCCAGTAGCGGGTGGCACAGGGTTTGAAGTTTCGTTAAGTCAGTTAAATATTGGATTGATTTTATATGTATTTATTGCTGGAATGATTGCCATCTCAGCTATGGTTTTACCAGGAATTTCAGGATCAACTTTATTGTTAATTTTCGGATTATATACAACGATTATTAGCTCAATCAAAGAAGTGTTAACGTTTAATTTTTCGTATTTACCTATTTTAATTGTATTTGGATTAGGAGTTATGATCGGGATTTTATCAACGATTAAAATTATTCGCCATTTCTTAGAAACAGCACGCCCTCAAATGATTTATTTAATTTTAGGATTAATGATAGGATCATTATATGCTGTTTTTATGGGACCAACGACATTAGAAGTTCCACAACCTCCAATGTCACTTAGTACCTTCAATATTATCTTCTTCATTATTGGAGGGGCCGTTATTATTGGATTAGAACAGTTCAGTAAAGTTATTGAAAAAAAACATAAATAATTGAGAAATAGCTGATGATTGTCAGCTATTTTTTAATAGCGTGTGATAAACATTTCCTTAATGAAGTAAGGCAAATTTCTATATTATAGTAGTGTTTTATTTTTATAAGTTGTATTGATAAACAAATTAAGTATAGTTACTCTTTGAAAAGAAACTAAATTTTTTTAGAGATAGGAGATAAGGGATTAGTACTTTTAACTGAAAGGTTGAAAGTCTTCCTTTGCTTTGTATTAAATGAGTGGGTAATGATTACACTTTTTTAAGTTACCTAAGATAAAAGAAGACTTTTGATTAAAGTAGAATAATAAAAAGAACTCGCTTCAAACGAGTTCTTTTTCATTTATAGTTTTTTTACCGATTGTCGTACAATTAGCTCCGGTTCATAAACATATTTAATCTCATAATCAGGATTTTCAATCATCATTAAAATAGATTCGGCTGCTAATCGTCCAAGCTCTTTTCCTGGATGAGTCACACTCGTTAAAGAGATCGTCCCGATTTGACTTAAGCTCGAGTTATCAAAGCTCACAAGCGATAAATCCTCAGGAACTGATAATTCGCTATTTGATAACAATTGCATTAACTTCATTGCAATTTGATCGTTGTAACAAACAATCGCCGTTGATTGATCTAATTTTTTTAGTAGAGTAGGAAGATTTTCGATTGAGAATTGTTGTTCTGCATTTTCAGTTGAATACCAGATAATCGTTGATTCATCCACGGATAAGTTTTGATCATACATTTCAGTTAAAAATCCTTTATAGCGAAGATTCCCTTGTATGTCATCATATTTGAAGATTCCAGTAATCTTTTGGTGTCCCTGCTCAATTAAATAGCGTGTGGCTAAGCGGCCCCCTTTTTCGTCATCGACGACAACGAAATTACAGTTTAGTGACGAATAGTAGTTGTTAATGAAAACAACTGGAATCCCACGATCAGCAAACTGACGATAAATATCAAGATTTGGATTTGGTAAAGCAGATTTTGTACCTTCAACTATTAAACCATCAATATCTGATTTTAAGAGTGATAATAATTGTTCTCGCTCATTATTAATCCTATTTCTTGTTAAGCGTAACGTCGTATTATAACCATTACTCGATAAAACTTTCTCCACCCCAGAGATGATTGCAGGAAAAATATAATCATCTAGATTCGTTGTCACCAATCCAATATTTTTAGAAATTGTTTTAGCTTCAGAGAAAATCTGACTAACATAAGTCCCGCTTCCTTGTTTTTTAAGAATTAATCCTTCTTTTTCAAGAACAGAAATGGCTTGGCGAGCAGTTTGACGACTAATTGAGAACTTTTCACACAATTGATTCTCACTGATTAACTTTTCTCCCGCTTTAAAGGTATGATTATAAATATTTTGTTTAATCCACTCTGCAACGGCTAAGTATTTAGGTAAGTTTTGATTAAGAATAAATATCGCCCCTTATCAAGTCATTTTTGTTTTTAAAAAAAGTTGTCTGTTAATAGTATATATTTTTTTTACAGAGTTAAGCAATGATTTTGAAGTAATTAAATGAGCTTGTATCATCCTTGAAGAATTGATAGTACAACTTGATTTGAAATGAGTGATTATGTCAATAATCCATAAAAAAAACGATATATAAACAAATAAGTAGTCTACCTCTCAAGTAGCAAGTAAAAAATACTGATATGTTGTACCTATCGAGACAGCCTATCGTCCAGGGGTCACCTAGCAGTTTCACTTGTGAAACAATCCACCATTGCTAGGGAATGGGTTCCCTAGCATTTTGGAAGAAAATGTATCATTCACTGATAGGGCTGGGTCACCTAGCGATTTCTGAAAGAAATCTATTCCTCCATTACTAGGGCTTGGGTCACCTAGCGATTTCTGAAAGAAATCTATTCCTCCATTACTAGGGCTTTAAATTTTCTCTGAAGAAAGTTTATCTGGACTTATATAGTAGCTGTCAAAATATAACCTGTGTTACTTTAAATAAAAATCACAAGACAGCAGGAGTGTGAAATCTTGAGGAAGACATAATTAGTTAATATAACATCTTCATAAGGGCCATTAGTCATCAATCGTAGTCGAATATCCAAAGTCATAGGATGAGTTTTATATCTTTATCACTAGATGGGATACCAGGTTGTGTTTAAATTCGGATAAAAAAATTGTCAATTGACGATTTTTTTGTATGTATTTCCTTGGTAATAAAGTAAGAAACTTGTCGATAGTTTGGAACCTAATTTCATTGACGGTTCTTGTAAAAAAAGCTTATAATGAGAACAAATATTCGCTTTTTTGAGGAGGAAATTGGTTTGAGGTTTTTACATTTAGGAGATTTACATTTTGGTAAAATTGTTAATTCATTTTCAATGATTGAGGATCAACAGTATGTGTTAGAGCAGGTAAAAGAGTATGTTAAAAAGTATAAACCAGATGCTGTTTTGTTAGCAGGAGATATTTATGATCGAAGTGTTCCACCTGCGCGTGCGGTTTCATTGTATAGCCAGTTTTTAAGAGATGTATTAATGGAGTTAAAGACGCCAGTTTTGGCGGTCGCAGGTAATCATGATGGGGCGGATTTAATCAGTTTTGGTCATGAATTATTTGAAGCTGCTCATTATTATGTAGCGGGGCGTTATACGAAAGAGATGAAAAAAGTAGTTCTACAGGATGAGCATGGACCTGTGAATGTTTATTTACTTCCCTTTGCTGATTACGCGGTTGTACGTGAAGCGCATCAAGATGAAACCATTAAATCACTCGATGAGGCAATGAGGGTCACACTTGAATCTAACCCGATTAATAAGGAAGAGCGTAACGTGTTAGTGACGCATGCGTTTGTTGTTGGTGGAGAGGACCCACAAGAATCAGACTCAGAGAAAAAATTAGTGGTTGGGGGAAAAGAGTCTGTTTCTGCTACACATTTTGAGCCTTTTGATTACGTCGCCCTCGGACATTTACATCGAACACAAAAAGTTGGTAGTGATAAAATTCGTTATAGCGGTTCGTTACTCAAGTATTCATTTTCAGAAGAAAATTATCAAAAATCGGTCACGATGATTGATTTAAGTGGAACAGGAGAGCTAACGTGTGAACTTTTACCGTTAACGCCAAGACGTGATTTAAGAACGTTAACAGGACAGTTAGATGATTTGTTGAATCAACCAGGTAGCGAGGATTATTTACGTGTCATCTTAACGGATAAAGGCCAATTATTAGAACCGATGGCAAAGCTACGTCAAGTGTATCCGAATGTGATGATTCTTGATCTCCTTGAAAATAATAGTGACTTTAAAGGAAGCGGATTAACAAAGAAAGCTCGTGAACAAAAAACACCTGAGCAATTGTTTGCTGATTTTTACGAACATCACAAGGGAGAAACCATCCATGAAGAAGGAGCTCAGCTTATTACACAATTAATTCAACAATTGAGAGGGGAGTGTTAACATGAAGCCATTGTCATTAAAGATTACGGCTTTTGGGCCTTATGCGAAGCAAACGACGCTGAATTTTAAGGAAGATTTAGACGGGCAAGATATTTTTGTTGTGACAGGACCAACGGGTGCAGGTAAAACAACGATTTTTGATGCCATTTGTTATGCGCTTTATGGTGAAACGAGTGGAGGTAGTCGTACAGGAAAAGAGCTCCGCAGTGATTTTGCAAAGGATAGTGAGTTAAAAACTGAGGTTGAGTTTAGTTTTAGAGTGAAGGATAAAACGTATCAGATTACACGTGCCCCCCAGCAACTTCAAAAGAAAAAGCGTGGAGATGGATTTAGAGAAGTTCCTGCAACAGTGGAGTTACTAGAGGTAGGAAGTGAGCAGGCGCCAATAACGAAGGATGGTGAGGTAAAAGAGCAAATTCAACAAATCATTGGATTGAAAGTTGAGCAATTTCGTAAGATTGTGATGATTCCACAAGGAGATTTTAAAGAATTTTTGCTTGCGAATACAACGAATAAAGAAGAGATCTTACGTAAGATTTTTGGAACTGATTTTTATAAAACGATTCAGGAACAGCTAACTCAACAGGCCAATGCACTGAAGCTAGAGGTGGCAGATACACAAAAGTCAATTCAGGCAGAGTTAAAGCTCATTAAAACGGATGAAGAACATGTGATTGAGCTAGAACAGCCATTAACGAACGTATTAGCAATAGCTAAAGATCAGCAAGCCGTTTGGAAAGCATCGGCGAATACGTTAACTGAGATGTCAAATCGCTTAGATGAAATGATACAAGAGCATCGCACTCATCATGAAGCGGGAATGAGATTGAATGAGAAGTTTACACAATATGAACAAGTGATTCAAACACTAGAACAATTAAATCATTATCAAGCCTCGATTTCAGAACGAGAAAAACAGATACAAGAGGCAAAATCTGCACAAGGTCTCATTAATTTAGAGAATGAGTGTCTGAAATATCAAGTCCTGCAACAGGATACAGCAACGAAACAGCAGCAGTTAATGCACTCATTAAAAGAGTGTGAAACAGAGTTCATTTTAGTAGAAAAGTGCTATACTGCCATAGAGTCATTAAGACAGGAAATTGCTAGTTTAATTCAGTCAAAGAGTGACTTAGCACGATACATCGAAGGAGTCACTCATTTAGAACAAAAATGTCAGTTACTTGAGAGTCTTAAAAAAAGTGGGCAGACATTAAAGACTGAACTTGAAGTCGAAGAAGGTCGTTTAATCGTGTTACGTCAAGAAGTGTCACGATTGGAGCAATTGACATTGCAATTAGCGACTTTTAAAGATCAACAACATACGTTAAATTTGAAACAGTTGAAATTAAATGAAGATTTTGAATATGTTCAGTCACTGGTTAATCGACTCCATTCGTATGAAAAAACAACGAATTTGATTGAAACACAGCAGATTTATTATCAGCAATTGATGAGTGACGCTACGACTCAGCGTCACGCTTATGAACATCAAGCTGAGTTGTTCATTAATGCAGCCGCCATACGATTAGCGAATGAATTAAAGGTGGGTCAAGCTTGTCCGGTCTGTGGGTCTTTAGACCATCCAAATCCACGTCGTAGTGATGAAAAGATTTTGTCGAAAAATGAGCTCGACCAGTTTCGCTTTGAGGTAGAATCATTAGAAAATAAAGTGCGTCAAGTCCAACAGGAGCTAACAGTGTTACAGACTACCCAATCAGAAGAGCAACGCTCATTAAATGAATTGGTTCAAACATTACAAGGACGACATGTCGTTTCATCTGATTTCAGATTAAATCAAGAAGTCGCTGATCAGTTAAGTGAGGTGTTAAGAAAAGAGACTCATGAATTAGTACAATTAATTGAAAAAGTTCATTTAGATGTTGAAAGATTAGAGAATGAGATTCAACGATTGACACAATTGAAGCTTGAGATTGAACCATTAGAGCAGCAGATTGATCAAAAGCAAGGTGTACTTCAAGAGCAACGAGACCGTTATAAAGCTGAACAGCGTTCAAAAAAAGATTTAGAGGAAAGTATTCCAGAAAACTATCGTTCATTAGACGTATTAAATCAAATGATGAGTGAGGTCGAATTGAGAAAAGTTGAACTGGAACAAAATATTTCTTCAAGTGAAGCAGATTATCAACGAGTCACGACACAAATCGCTGGTTTAAAAGCGGCTATTGAAGAGGTTAATCAACAATTAGCTTATTATATTGAACAGTTTGAGCAATCTAACGAGGCCTTTTTTGAACAAATTCAAACTTATTTTGAATCAGTTGAACGTTATGAAGAGGCAAAACAGTGGATTGAATTATTAGCTCAACTTGAGCAACAGGTTCAAAATTATTATCAAGAGCTTCATACGGCAACGAAGATGCAAGAAATGCTTCAAGAAGAGTTAAAAGGTAAAGATCGTGTCGATTTAAGTGTCTTGGAAGAAATGATGGCTGAACTTGATCGTCGAAAAGCTGAAATAACGAAAGATCGTGCGACATTAATGGCGAACCTTGAACAAAATGAGATGATTCTAAACTCTGTCACCAAAAAATATCAAACGATTCAAAAACGAGAACAAGAGTATGCGATTGTTGGTGAGTTAGACTCATTAGCCAATGGACGTAGTGGTGGAAAGATGTCTTTTGAAACATATGTGTTATCCAGCTACTTTGATGAGGTATTAGCGGCAGCTAATGCAAGACTTCAGAAGATGACCTCACGACGTTACTATTTACTTCGTCGTGAAGAGGTTAAAGGTGTAGGGCGTAAAGGATTAGATTTAGATGTTTACGATAGTCATACATGCAACAATCGTCCCGTCAATACATTATCAGGTGGTGAGAGTTTTAAAGCTTCGTTAGCACTTGCATTAGGGCTTTCAGATACAGTGCAACAAAATTCTGGAGGAATTCAATTAGATACGATGTTTATTGATGAAGGATTTGGAACGCTTGATTCGGAGTCGCTTGATCAAGCAATTGATATTTTAATGGAGTTACAGGATCATGGTCGATTAATTGGTGTAATTTCACATGTGAATGAATTAAAAGAAAGAATTCCAGCTAAATTAGTTGTTGAAACGGATGGTGCAGGAAGTCAGGCTTATTTTAGAAAATAGTACAGAGAAGTTAAGTTTTATCAAATTTAGAGGGTACAAAAGAACTTAATCATTGAAAAACCTGAGAAAATCTATCACTTTAGTGTTGATTTCTCAGGTTTTTCTTTGTTTTTTTACAATATTTTAGATATCAAATTAAGAATACGGTTCTTAGTGTCGTTTATAGATAAAATAGCTGTTAGAGATAATGATTTGTATTATTTTTATAGAAAAATCGATCTCATTCCATAAAATGGATGTCGAAATGTGTCAGAATTGTGTTATAATTTTTTTAAGACAAAGAAAATCAAAGGAGGAAATGATGTGTTAAGTTTAATCGGTGTTTTTATTATCATTATTGGGTTCATCTTAAAAATCGACACACTGGCCATCGTTGTGGTAGCAGGGATTGCCACAGGGTTTGTTGGAGGATTAGATTTTAATGAAATTTTAACAAAGTTAGGGGAAGCTTTCGTTGCTAATCGTTATATGACGTTATTTGTTATTACGTTACCGGTTATCGGATTAATGGAGCGTTATGGTTTGAAAGAACGTGCAGCTTGGTTAATTAGTCAATTAAAAAGTGCAAAAGCGGATGGTGTTCTTTCGATTTACTTAGTGTTCCGTTTATTAATGGCAGCGTTAAGTATTCGTATGTCAGGCCATGTTCAATTTGGTCGTCCATTAGTTTTACCAATGGCTGAAGGAGCAGCTCGCGCTAATTATAAAGAGTTAAATGAAAAAGATTCTGAAACCATTAAAGGGTTAACAGCAGCAGCTGAAAACTATGGGAACTTTTTTGGACAAACCTTATTTATTGGTGCTCCTGGAGTAATGTTAATTGTCGGAACTTTAAATGAATTAGGTTATACGGTTGATTCAAAGCAAGGACCAACAACAATTGCGTTGTATACGTTACCAATTGCAGTGATTGCCTTAATTCTTGGGGTTATTCAGTTTAAATTGAACGAGAAAAAAATGCAACGCGCACATGGTGTGAGCAGTAAGAAAGGAGGAAATAACTAATGACGAATGTACTTTTATTTGTTATTTATGCGATTATTGGATTAATTTGTGTTTCCTTAGCTGTCTCAGCTTTACGTACTAAAGGACAACAAGCACGTGTTGGAACGGCTCTATTTTGGTCGCTTTTAGGGATTATCTTTATTTTAGGTGATTATATTCCAGCTAATATTGTTGGAGTTTTAATTATTGTAATGGCCATCTTATCAGCTACAAAACAGGTTAAACTAGTTAGCTTCAACACAACGACAGAAGAGTTCAAAAAAGAATCAGCAGCTAAGATTGGAAATAAATTGTTTATTCCAGCGTTAGTCTTAGCGATTTTAGCATTCGTGATTGCCCAGTTTACAAACTTAGGATCGTACAATGCCATTGGATTAAGTGGGATTGGAGCGTTAATTGTCATCTTATTGATTTCAAAATCAAGTATTGGGGAAGCTAATTCTGAGGCGACTCGCTTATTAAGTCAAGTTGGACCAACAGCGATTTTACCTCAAATCTTAGCCGCTCTTGGAACTTTATTTACGATTGCTGGTGTCGGTGATGTGATTGCTGGTGGAGTAAGTCAAATGATTCCTACCGGGAACATTTGGTTAGGGGTAACAGCGTACTGTGTTGGGATGGCGTTATTTACAGCAGTTATGGGAAATGCCTTTGCAGCCTTCTCAGTTATTACAGCAGGAATTGGAGTTCCATTTGTCTTTGCATTAGGAGCCAATCCATTAATTGCAAGTGCCCTTGCTTTAACTGCAGGATTCTGTGGGACATTATTAACGCCAATGGCGGCAAACTTCAATATCGTTCCCGCTTCAATTTTAGATATTAAAAATCAATACGGTGTCATTAAAGCGCAAGCTCCATTTGCGGTTATCATGTTAATTATTCATATTATTTTAATGCGTTTTTTAGCATTTTAATTTGTTGATTTGAGGAGGAATTGTAGATGAAAAAGATTTTAATCACTGGATTTGATCCATTTGGTGGAGAAGCCATTAACCCAGCAACAGAATCTGTCAAACAATTACCAGATGAAATTTTAGGGGTACAAATTTTAAAACGTGAAATTCCAACAGTTTTCGATCGTAGTATTGAGGTGTTATACGGAATTTTAAAAGAAGAGCAACCAGATGTTGTCATTTGTGTAGGACAAGCAGGTGGACGACCAAATATTACAGTTGAGCGTATTGCGATTAACCAAGATGATGCTCGTATTCCTGATAATGATGGAAAACAACCGATTGATCGTACGATTTTTGAAGAAGGACCAGCGGCATACTTCTCGACGTTACCAATCAAAGCAATGGTACGTGATATGAAAGAAGCAGGAGTTCCAGCTGCTGTTTCAAATACAGCGGGAACATTCGTTTGTAATCACATCATGTATGGAGCTTTACATTATGCGGCTTTACATCAACCTAACTTAAAAGCTGGATTCGTTCATATTCCATATTTACCAATGCAAACAGTCGATAAACCAACGATGCCATCGATGTCACGTGATGAAATTGTTAAAGGGTTAACGACGTTAATTAAAACAGCTATTCAAGTCGAAGAAGATGTTAAAGAAACAGGAGGAGCTGTATGCTAACACATCAAGAAAATGAGTTACCTATTTTCGTTTATGGAACATTGATGTTGGGAGAGCGCAACTATATTGAGATTTTACACGAAAACTTAGAACATCATGAATCTGCTAGTGTAAAAGGCGAGTTGTATTATTATCGGAAGGAAGATTATCCTGCATTAGCGGATGGAATTCATACGGTACAGGGACAATTATTCTATGTTAAAAATTTAGATAAGGTTCTTCAACCACTCGATGTGATTGAAGGGTATATTGCTCCTAATCATCCAGAAAATATGTATGATCGTAAAATTCTTGATGTTAAAACTGCTAGTGGGGAAATTAAAAAAGCCTATGCTTACGTGATTAATCCACGATTAATAGAACTTGAACCTAACGAGTTTAGCTTAATGGAGACTCGTTGTTGGAAAACATTTAAAGGTTAATCAAAAGAAAACAGGTCCAAAGTTTTGGACCTGTTTTCTTTTTGCTGATTGTAGAGTAATCATCTCTTGACGATATAAGTGAAAATACAAAAACAAAATGAAGTTGAAATTAGAGAGTATTGCCTTCTTTTAAATCATATGATGAAGTTATCATAAAAAGCACAAAAATTGCAACAATTTGTGAAGAAAAAATTACCTATAAATGGTATAATAACGATTAAAAAGATGTTGAGATAGTTGACTGATTTTAGGGGGGATTTTAAAATGGAAAAACAGTATGATGATAATTTATTTTTTAAATTGATTTACACATTAAGTGATATGGCAATTCTATCTATTTTATGGCTTATTGGGTGTTTGCCTATCCTAACAATTGGCGCATCGACAACTGCGTTACTTTATGTGGCTGGTAAAAAAGTAGGTGGAAAAGAGCCTAAGATAGTTTCTGATTTTATCAAAAGTTATAAAGAAAACTTTGTTCAATCACTTTGGATTACACTTGTCTTAGGAATTTTGTGGTTTAGTAGTCTCACTTATTTTATGATGGGGCTTTCCTCATTAAAAGATGGCTTTAATCTGTCATTGATTATCATGATTTTAGTTGCTTTTGAGGTCATTATGATTAGTATTTATATGTGTGCTTTATTAGCAAAGTATGAATTAAAGACATTCACAATTATTAAAAATTCATTTTTATTTACACATGCTTATTTTTTAGAATCTATTAAAGCCTTTGGAGTGATTGTGAGCATGTTATTCTGCTTATTGATGGTACCAGGTCTTGTGATTATTTTACCAGGAGCTATCGCTTTAATTGCAAGCTATTTTGTTCGCCAGTCTATTCTTAAGTTCCTTGAGCGTCAAGAAATTTTAAAAGAATTAAATGAAGAAGGATTAGATTTTTAGAAGACCAAAATTTTTGGTCTTTTTATATTTATTTGCAACTTTTTAAGATGAAATTCTGTCTAAGAGAGTGGATCCAAAAGTCAGATTATAAGGAGGATGAAATGAAAAAGGTTATCATGATGCCATGGTGTCGAGATTATAGTCAATTAGAGGAAGTACAACTGGTTAAAAAAGCAATGAAACAAGATGATTTAGCATTTTTAGAATTAATGAAGCGTTATGAGGGCTATTTTACTCAGATTGCTTATCGATATGTGAAGAATGATCAGGAAGTTTTGGATTTAATCCAAGAACTAGCTTATAAAGGGTTATTAACGATTGGGTAGTTGAAGGAACCTAAGTATTTTAAAACATGGATGACCAAAATTTTAATGAATTTAGCGCTTGATTCGATTCAAAAAGTAGATTTTTTAGAACTTGATGAAGGGATGATGAAGCATCATCATGTTTTTTCAATTGAAGAAAAAATCGATTTGCATGAAGCCATCAAGAACTTACGACCTGAATATCAATCCGTCATTCATTTAAAGTATTTTGATGATTTAAGTATTGAGGAAATTGCAACTCAACTTGGAATGAGCTCAAATACGGTCAAGAGTCATTTAAGAAGAGGGAAGCGAGAACTTCGATTGATGTTAAAGGAGGGGAGTTGCTAATGAATTCAAAAGCATATGAAGAAGCCGTATTAAAAGGGATAACGCGTGCTAAAACTGAAATGAAGCAACATAAAAAAACGATGAAGTGGAAAAAAACGATGTCAATAGCAGCCTCTGTTGGAATCGTAGGTATCATTGGATTAAGTCAGCCAGAGGTGGCAAAAGCATTACAAGGAATGACGCAATCATTCAATGCGTTCTCGGCACATTTATTTGGGGAACCAGCCGGAAGGTTTCAAGAAGTGGCTAAAATGATTGGGGTATCAGAAGTTGATGAAGAAACAACTATAACACTAGCTGAAGTTGTATTAGATGATAATCTTTTAATGATGGCACTAACGGTAGAGAGTGACTTTTTAGCTGGCTATGAGAAATTAAATGAAAATGATTTTTTTAATTTAGATTATTATTTATTCGTTAATGGGAAAAAAACGATGGCTAATAGTCCAAAAGTTCGCCAAATTGATGAGAAAACCGGAGCCATTATTATTGAAGCAAGTATGGGCGATCTTCATTTACCAGATGAAGTTACCATTGATTTAAGAATTAGTCAGTTAACACGTGGATTTGAGTCATTAAAAGGAAAATGGAATTTTAAATTTAAAGCCTCTAAATTATTAGGAGGAGAACGTTTGAATCCGGATGCTACAATAGAGTATGAAAGGACAATGATTTCAGCCAATCAAGTCGTAAAAAGCCAGTTAGCTAATACGATTTATATGAGTGTTGAAGGGGAATCGGTTGATGACGTTTTTTATGAACTAGGAGATTTGGTCATTAAGGGTTCAAATGAAGAGCTTTACGATGTAGATGATGTTCAAGGGAGCTTTGATTCTGAGAAAAAAGAGGCAACTTTCAAATTAAGAGTGAATTCGAATTGGTCAGATTTAGAGTGGATTGAGATTTATCCCAGAACAACCGAGCCGTATCGTTATATTGTGAAAGATAAAATTCATTATCAGATTTATCAAACACCAAACACTCAAGTGATTGATGATGAATACCAAGCGATTACAAGAAAACCAACTGATCAGGAATTAGCCTCAGGATTTGCATTAGATGAAGTCATTTATTATTTGAATTTACAAAAATCAACCGAATTTAAAATTCTAACTGAGTTTATTGGAGAAGAAATATGGGGAAATTCAACTGAAAAAGTAATGATAGAAGATATTGAATTAATGGAGGATGAAGTGAAGATTATCTTTAGACTTCCAGATACTTATTGGCCACATAATTTAAGTAGTCTTGTTTTATTTGATGAAGAGTTGAATGATTATGCTCGACGAGAAGGACAATCGTGATGGCGGTAGAAGATCAATCGCAAGGGTTATATAGTGTCAGAATTGACTATATTGATACATCAAAAGCTTATACGATTGTTATTCCTTTGATGCCTGAATTAAGTGAAGAAGCGCCAGCATGGAGTTTGCGAATTCCGTTAAAATAGAGAAAGTTTTAAAGAATTAGGAACCAAAAAAGAGCCCTATGTCATATATTGGACAGTAGATAAGGGCTCTTTTTTCATAAGTCAGAACGACCTTTATCAGAAATGTAAGAAAAATTTAAAAATCTTCATCAACCATTGTTGAAATAATCGACAAGAGGTCATATAATAAACGTGAAAAACAAAAAAGAAAGGGTTTACATTAATTGGGGGAGAGGTTATGAAAGATGAGAATTTAAAAATTGTATTACCAGATCATTTACAAGGGCGTTCGTTAACCACGAAAGTTATTCCAATGCTATGTGGATTAAAAACGATGCTAACCCATTTAGTTGAATTAAACGGAGATGCTTCAATGTTACGTCAGTGGGAGAAACGTTGTTATAAGTCATATTGTATTAATGAAATCCAAGACTTACTATTAGAAAGTTATCAAGAAGATTGGCCTGAAATTTTGAAAGAACACCTTTTAAGTAAAGATCCTTGTGAACTAGGAGCTAGTGCGATTGATATTTATTTAGTGGCTTATATCACTGAAACATTTGGAGTTGGAAAAGATATTTTTATTCAATGTATTAAGGACATGGGAATTTCAACGAAAGATAATACAGCCAATGCGATTTGGAAAGTTGGAAAAAATGATGGAGTTTACTTAGGTTTATTAAACTCTGATGGCAGCATTCGGGATATTAATTTTTTCCGTCAATGGACGCATACGGAGTTTGTTTATTAAGGAGGGATTTCCATTAATTCATTTAAATAAGTTCAGACATAGGGGAAAAAGAGAACCTATGTCTTTTTTGTATGCTTACAAGTTAATCAAAATTTTGTTATAACAGTAGCATTAGAGAGCAGGGAATAAGATGAGTATCAAACTCCATTGTTGGTCCAACTAGGTGTGGGAAAATGACACTTATCAATTTAGTACTCAATTAAGAGATGGACAGGATACCGAAGAGGGGGGGAATTTATCTCAAGGACAAAAGTAGTTATTAGGTATTGATTAAATCATGCAACGGCATACCACGTTCATTGTGCTTCATCGCTTGTCAACCATTTAAAAGCTGATCAAATCTTCTTGAGGAATAATGGATAGGTGATTGAGTAAGGAAAACATGATGAGCTGTTAGAAAAGAAAGGTTAAACTCAAACCATTAATTATCCTCTGAATAGGACAGTATGATGGATGAATTGGAATTCATCGTTGTACAGGGAGAGTAGGGATATAAAAATAAAATAAAAAAGAACACCATTACGGTGTCCTTTCGCTTGAATGGGAATATTTTTTATTGTGCTTCGGATGGATCAATGGAATGAATGGTTAATGTCGTTCCATCGTGTTCTAAGTGACCAATGATATCCCCTGCTTCACTTAAACCGATTAATGAAAAATTATCACCTGTAAAATCGGGCGAGTAAGCCATCCAGATATAAGTTCCTTCAACGGCTGATTCAAAGATTTTGGCACTATGAGCAATGCTAAAGGTTGGTTCCGTCACAAGCACTTCAAATAAGTCAGGATTTTTAGTGACTCCAGCATAAATCGTATAGGGAATATCATCCGATTGACGAAGAGCGACATAAGTTAACCCAGCTTGTTCTTCTAGGGTCGTTGTTTCATATTGAATCGAACCATCGATATATTCATAACCAGAAAAGCTACGATCTAAAAAGGCAAGAGAAATCTGTTCTTCACCTGGTACTCGATAAAGTATAATCGATCCTTCTTCCGTCTTTTTCTCATAAAGGACTTCAAGAGCGCTTAAACCCGCTATAGTCATGGCTTCTTCTGTTGTTTTGGCACCAGAGTTATATTGTAAGACAAAGACGACGAGTAAGGCCGTGATAGATAGAGATAATGTAGCGATAATTTTTTTCAAATAGGTCAACCCTCTCTCTTATGATAAGTTTGATACATTATATTAAGCACGTTTTTGGTTTACGATTAGAGTGACAAATGATTACAAAATGAGCACAGGGATTAACGAGTCAATTCACGAAGTCCGATAAAATGAATCAAGGAAAAAGATTTATTTTTAAGGAGATGTCGAAATAAAGGAGGAGCTATTTGCTTCATAAGAAAATTGAAGGGTTATGATTTACATTTTTTTCTAATGCTTGTACAATGTAACGTGAGATTTATTTGTTTATGGGGGAGTTATGGAAAGAAAAGAGAGGGCGTATTTACAGCATTATTTATCGACAGCTAAAGAACGAAAGCAGACAGTGAATCAGAGTCAGTCGTTCAAAAAAGTGCGGAAATTACAACAAGGTGAAGAAATTAAATTATATGATAAAGTCAAATTATTAAATTTAACAGATCATCTTATTTTAAATGTGATGATTGTCCCTGATCATGAGGTGAACTTATTTGAAGGAAAATGGGGTGAAACTTCAGAATTAGGCCATCTGATTTTAGAAGGCTCAGTTTTAACAACGTTTGAGTGTCAAGAAATTGAATATAAGATTTTATCTGTCAGTGGAATGAGAGGATAGAAAGATGTCTTACTTTAGGGGAGACATCTTTTTTTATGCGTTTTCTTTTAAAAATAATGTCTAAAATGGTGAGGTGAACCATACAATGACAATGTAGTAAAAAAGACGACTACAATCGAATATCTTTGATAAAAGGGGAAATGGGTTCATGAGATTAAATCATCAATTCTGTACAACTTTTCAGGGACTAAATTTAAATTTAGAAGAGTTGTTAGGAAAATATGCTGCTCGTGAGTATGCTTATCGAAATTTAGTGGAATATGATATTTTAAATTACAGTATCTGTGTACCAGATCATTTGAATACGATGACCAATTGTGATGGTTATGAGTTTATTGCTTATGAGGCGAATCAGTATCATGATTATAGTATCGCGCCTCTAACCGTGACGATTAGTAGTCAACGACTTAATGACGCATCTTTTCAAACGAAGACAGACAAACTAGCCTTTTTAAAACGGATGGTTGGGATTATGCAACATCAATTTTCAATTAAAACTATGACTGAAGCCATGATCGATGGTTATCCAGCTGTGATTATCGAGCAGGCAATGAGTACCGCTGGAAGTCAAACGTATGCGATGCTTATTTCTAATCAATGTTTGACACAAATTTCAGTTTCTCTACACGGAAATTTTACGAATGCACGCGAAATCACGCATGCGATTGTGACGTCATTTAAAGTGAATTCGACACCAAGTCCTCAAAATGCCTCTTTAACCACGATGGAGAACCATCATGAGGTATTTGAACTAGAGGAAGAATATCGTTTAAAAGAATCGGTTCAGTATGTGATATCCCCTTCACATACTGAACCGGTGGATAATTTTTATATTCAAATAAAAGACTTGAAGCGGGATACACAGAGCGCTGTTGCTTTTTTAGGATGCGATGATTTAATTGATTTAATGTTTTGTACTTGGGGAAATACCGTTAATCATTTAGCTAGACTGATGATTGAAGCAGATCAAAAAGAGGAATATTAGGTGTTATTTTCACATATAAATGGTAACGGAATGTCTAGATAAATATTCATTTCATCACTAAAGAAGCTATGGCTAATTGTGGTCATAGCTTTTTAATATGTCAAGTTTAGGCGAATCATTGAATATAATGTACTATCAAAGTCATAGAGACACTTAAAGGAGAGGAAATCTAATGAAACAAATAATGAGTGTGATTTGTTTTTCGTTAATGACTCTTTGCTTGGTAGCTTGTTCAATGAATGGTAAAAAAGTAGATGAGGGATTAGATGATCGAGAAGATGAATGGACGATTCCACTATCGAATGAACAAGTCGCAGAATTAAATGAATACTTTAAGGCATTGACTGTTACACATTTTGCTGATTATGAAGAAGGAGACGACTGTTCGTTACAACTATTAAATTTTTCCTCACAACTTTTGCAGTTAGACTATCCGGCGATGGTTGAACCGATGTGGCGGGAAGATGAAGCCTATGCTTCTTTTGATAAAAAAATGATGTTTTCATTGATAGAGCAGTATTTTAATCAAGAGGCACAATTGTCAGGAATCTATATTGATTTAGGAGATTATGTGGCACGACCAGATATTAAGTTAAAAACCTATCAAATCTATCCTGAAATTTATCAATGTCAGTTCAATGATGATGGAACTTATACGATTGATTTAGATTTATATGAAGTGGATGAAACAGTGATAGAACCCATCTCTTTAATTAAAAATTGGCATCAATCTATTGAGTGTCATCAAGTTGGGGTGGCAAGTGTAACCCTTCAACATGATGGAAATGAAAGTTATATTATTAGTTATCATCCCATTTATTTCGAATAAAAAAAAACCACCAGTTCTACTGGTGGTTTTTTTTAGATCATTTGATCAGTTTCCATGATACCTTCAAGAATGTGATCAAGTTGATTCAGTTGAAGTGTTACAGTATTTAATTCCGTTTGACGCTTTTTATAAACCATTTGTAAATTCCAAAGCGATTCATAAAGAGGCTGTACGTCTGTTTCTAAAAAATTTGGATTAAGTTCAATCCCATGAATATTTTCTTCTAATAGGGTCATTTCAGTTTTTAGTGATGCTAGTTCATGTTTGATTTTAGAAGCCTTTTGTTGTAAATCTTCGTATGTCTCTTTTAAACTCATTTCAATCACTCCCAGTATTAATCTAAATTTAGTTTATCCTAATGAGATGCTTTTATCAGGAGAAATAGATATTTTGGCTAAGAGAGGTGTGTGAACGGACCATAATGAAGGCTAAAGGATTATCTAACTGTTTAAAAAATCATTGGTCAACAACTAAGTACGATTTTAATTTTGAACGTTTCTAAATCTGATTTTATTGTACATTAATAGATGAATTGGAGTATGTAATCATCGAAAATTACATAAATTAGTAATAATGGAGGTGAGGGAGGTGAAGTCCTTTACGCAAGAAAGTTTACGGATTATCAAAAAGGCATCAGAAGATAACAAGCTAGTCATCGTTGTTGGAGCAGGTGTTTCGATGTTATCTAATTTTCCATCATGGAAAGAAGTCATTGATCGATTTTCTGGTCCATTTTCAGAACAAAAAGAACGCTATTCGCAAAATGAATACTTACGAATTCCACAAAAATATTATAACCTGCGTGGACATAAAGAGTATTATGATTTATTACGAGATATTTTTGATCTCGATTTACAAAGTAATAAAATTCATGATGAAATCTTAAACTTAAATCCGATTCATCTCATTACAACGAATTACGATGATTTACTTGAGCAAGCGATTTATGCGCGAGGACTTTTTTATGATGTCATTGCAAAAGATGAAGAAGTATCGCAAACGCGAACTAAGAAATTCCTCATTAAAATGCATGGCGATGTGAAACATCAAAATGTCGTGTTAAAAGAGAATGACTATCTCTCTTATAGTAGTCAGTTTCGTCTCATTGAAACAATGGTGAAATCTGTTATCGCCTCAAATATTACACTTTTTATTGGATACTCATTAAACGATCGAAATATGAAACTTATTTTAAATTGGGTGAAAGAATTACAGGGAAGTAGTTTTCAACCCGTTTATCTATTATATTTAGAGCAAACGTTGGATCAAAATAACTTTGATTATTATAAGTCACAAGGCATCCATGTGATTGATGTGAACCATCTTTTATCGAATGTGGATGATGCAACGTATGAACAACGCTATTTAACATTTTTTCAGGCACTTTCAAAACTAAATCTTGATGAATTATATCGCTATTCTAGCGATGATAATGAGCTTGGTGAGCGACTCACGCCTCTTGATGAATTAAATCGAGTCCGCTTAAATGATTTAAGGCATCTAATCAAAGAAGAAGTGACTGAAATGGGAGTCTTAAACTTATCTAAACCTTATGTTCTAGATGAACGGACGTGTTGGCAACTTAACAAAGCAGGGATTAGGACGGTTAAATTTCCAGATGGATCGGTGCATTCTATTCAAAATGATGATAAAAATTATTTGCTGCCACCGTATACGAGTGTCTTAACCGAGTGCATGAACCAAGGAGATGGGATTTGGCAACATTATCACCGTGCCTACTATCAATTTAAGCATGGGAATTTATTGTTAGCCTATGATTTGTATAAGAAAACAGCGGTAGAGGCGTTTAAATGTAAACATTATTTACTTCATTTTCTTGCTCAGTTTAATCGTTATTGGACCGGTCGCACGATTCAACGATTGTTAAGCAGTGAGCAATCACAGCAGATTGTGGATGAAATTCGTCAATTGAATTTAGAGTTGATGTATCATCATCTACCTGCCTCGTTTAAACGAAAATATGCCTTTTTAGCGGATTTGAGTAACTTTTATTTTATTTATAAATACTTAAATGATATGATTCAACTCATTAATGAATTGCCGAATCAAGACCAAGCGTTCGCGAGGTTAAATTTTAAGGCACAAGAATTATTTGAATTTATGCATGAAAATCAACTCGTGATTGATCAATATTTAGAAGTTTCGCACTTGTATAAAAGTTATATTGAAGCACGTTTGTATCATAATAGTGAGGAGTTAGACTCCTTTACCGTGCATTTGATTATTAAATATATGGGTGAAGAAGAACTCAAGCATCTCATGAAACGCCTCAATCGAAAACAGTTTCAAAACCCTCATGTCAATGAGTTAATTCTTTATTATAAACAGCTTTTAGCAGTCTTAACCCAACCTAATCTTACGACACTGATGAAAGTCCATGTTCAAAAGATGGTGAAGATCACTTTAGCTCTTCTTTCAGTAATTCAATTGAAGGAAGAAGAGCTACTAAGTATGTTACAGTTGTTGTTTAATGATGGTTCATCTATGATTTTGATAACGGATTGTCTCAACTTTTTGAGAGCTCAACTCAATCAATCTTCTCAGTTTCCAAAAGCAGTGGAGAACTTAATAGAAGAACAGCTCACTCATCAATTTATTAAGAAATATTTATTAAATGAGGAGATTGAGTCTTGCTACATTCAGTTCACGTCATTCTTAAGTCAACCGGTAGAAAAATTACGCCCATTGATTGACCTTTATTTGACACAGATTGATAGCTTTGAATTAGTAACCTTAACTCCAGTTATTGATGAGGAACTTCAAATGAAAGTCAGTGAGGCGTTAACAAGACGATTAAAAAAAGAATTTAATTTCAAGTTACTTAGACAAGCCTTTGAGTTTAAACTAGAGCTAGCTTATGATGAATTTGAGCAGCAAATTAAAGCACATATCACTCATCATCCAAAGGATTTATGTGCAGTTGGTGAGCTTATTGCGTGTGGTGTCCTCGATAGGAATAGCTTTGAATTTTTCATGAACCAAGATTCATGTGCTTATTTTTTAACTCATTATGAACAAATAGAGCAAGCCCCTTTAGAATCAGATTGGTTTTGGCAGTTATCAAGAGACATTCATCAACGCCTAGCCAAGACACATCACTACCAAGCCATTAAACAAGCATTAATTCAAAAAATCCGAACAAAGGTTGCAGCTCCTGAGCTGATTGACTTATATTTTGACTTATATCATCATTAGTTAGTCGTTGAAATGGAATCAATCCTAAAGAATGAAGTCTTTCATAAAAGAAGCTTCATTCTTTTAAAGGTTATAGTCATCATTTAATACCTAGGCGCATAGAATATGATGTAAGGGAAGAAAACGAAACATCGGGCGCTATAGCCAAGCGGTAAGGCAAGGGACTGCAACTCCCTGATCATCGGTTCAAATCCGATTGGCGCCTCCATTTTTCTTAGACTACAAATGATCATAAAGTCTGTCAGAGTGAGTCATGGAATGAATCCTTGTGACAGGCTTTATTTTTATGACGATGAACAATTAAAAGACTCCTACTAATTAAGGAGTCTTTTGATTGTTCAATTAATAAAAGGGAGAAATGGCATCATAGGATGGTCTAGTTCAAATTCAAGGTGTTTGTTTTTAGGAGGGGAAATGACAACCTGATTTGATTGATATAGTAGTGATAGCTTCTGAACAAGATGAGTGGATCATTCATCGGAGTTAAGGTTGAATCCATTTGAGATGGGTTGGCTGTGATGATAATATTTTGGTAACTGTAATGTTGAGATGATCCTTATTCAAGTTAAGGGAATATCAGTTATTAAACTCATTATTAAATACAATGAAATCAGGTTGAATATCTAGATTTGTTAGTCTTTGATTTTTCGTTTCAAGGAGATAGATATCTCTGAATTGCCCTTCAATAAGGGGAGTTGTAGCATAATATCCATAGATTTAAGTATTGAGAAGATGAATGATAAACTAATTAAACTAAACAATAGAAATAAACTCAATAAAGAGAACCGCATCAGATGCCTCTTGTACCTTCATCTTTTTTAAACTGTTTGAGACTCTTTTTCACGAGGTATCTTTCTCCTTTATCAGGGGGGATATCATTTAAACAGACTACTTGAAATCATCACTTCTTGAAAAAGAAATGGTTGTTTTATTCCAGATGGGTGTAGGAGTTTGAGCAATTGTTTGGTATAATTTTAAGTAATCAGAATCAGGGGAACGGTACGATATATTGGGGAGAAAAGAGAATGTGCCACGCTGTGCGAGATTGATAAGTAGTAATCAAGAAGGGATGGATGACTATGTTAAATTCTTATTTTTATTTAACGATGAATAATGATTCAATTGTTTGCCAACAAAATGCATTAAATGATGACCAAATTTTACGTGCGATTTTCTTAATTTTAAGCCGTTTGGAACGTGATCCGGATTTAAAGATGGCACGTCATTGGATGCTAGAAAGTGAAACATGCTCATTAGAAGAATTAGAACAAAAACTGTTAGAGTTTAAACGTTTAATTCATGATAAAGATGATAGTGAATTATTACTCGAGTTTGATGTGGAAAAAATTAATGTAAAGGCTCATACAAAACTTGTTGGAATGTTCTGTGCTATTGCTTACCTTTATACAGGATTAGATGTGGATGGAATTATTAAGAAGAATCTTCATCAAGATATGGTGAATAACGGAATTGAAAATATTAAGCGTCACTTAGATAAAGAAGGATTAAAACCACATCGTATTGTTAATCATGTAGTAAATAATCAAGTTTGTTAATTAATCCTTATTTTACAAAAGTTTAAAAATAATTTAATTCTCTTCAACGTATACTATTAATAGGACGAAGGGAGAGATTGTAGAATGATTGATAAACAAGCGGGGAATTTAGAAATCGATGTGTTTTCAGGGGGGAAATACGCGGTAACTATGAACGGGAAATCAAGTGAACGAAAAAATCGACTTGAAGAGATGCCACACCCAGATTTTATAAGTTATTTAAAATCGACTTGTTGTCAACGAAATGATGCTTTATTTTACAAAAAAATGACGTATAAACCACTCACCCCATTCAATCATCAAATCCATCAACACCTTATTCTAACGATGCGTACACAATATGAAGTGCGACCAAATAGCTAACAAAAAAGGGGGGACTGTCTCAAAATGAGAGAGTCCCCCTTTTTAATCATGATTTACCAGAATGAGATCATAAAGATTGATTGATTTAATAGTTCATTAAATTGTAAATGATGTTTATTTTGAGATAGCCTTTTTGATCTCAGTGCAAGGAAGTTTCAGTGAGTGGTGAGGATTAAGTGAATGTTGAGTAAACGGAAAGGAGGTTAAGATTAAGAGAGAGTCCTTCCGACTGAAAGCTATTCCTTTACGGATTAAAAAATAAATATTTGATTGGACAATAGAATATCATGAAACACATAAGGATGATCAGATAAATAAGGATTGGATTAGGGTGATAGGGGAGGACCATTGCAGCAATGGTTGAACAGATTCCAAGTGCGATCCGATAGCCACCTTCAAAGAGGCAAAGTTCATCTTCATCAATCGAATGCTCATATCGCTCGCTTAACTCTTTAAGTTGAGAGGATTTCTTCGGAACCCAATTTAATAAAATCATCCCTGTTCCAATGAGGATGAGAGAAATTCCGATGGTAAAGAAAAATAAATGAATCATCCATATCATTTTGATCGCCCCTTTATTATTCATGACCTACCTTGTTGAAGAAATTATAGAACATTAAAGGTGTGAGATTTGTAGAAAAAGAGAGTAAAAAATAATATTCTGACTTTTAGTACCAAATGTTCTGTTGAGTTAACCAGAGATAATGTTAGTGGAGATTTTTTTAGTATCATTTTTTAAAAGGGGTCTTATCATAAATCATTTGAAGCGTCAAGTTCGTGTTTAATAAGAATCGTTCGTCAAAAGTATCCACTTTCGTTACATGAAGATGAAGAAAACTGTCAATGGTAGTTTCAATCAATAAAAAAATCGGAGGCCGGTTGGCGCTCCGATTTTTTTATTCAGGGATGGTAAAGAATGAAGATAAGGTATATTCTTTTCCTTCAAGGATATCATATTGAATAAGTTCAAGTATTAATAAGAGTTGCTCTTGATGCTCTGTGAGTTCATCCACTTGGTTTTGATTAGCATCTAATTTGAAATTGTTATGTAAGACGCTAAATTCTTCATATAAATCTAACAAGAAGACATAGAACGGTGATAAGGGTAAGTTTAATTCACGTAAAATTAAGGGTGCAATAAAAATTGGACTGACATCATCGATATTTTCAATTTGAAAATCATCCATATTCGACATGATTAACAGTGGTGTTTCAAAGAACAGTTTGGCACGCAAAGCATCTGTATCTTTTTCAATGTAGCCATGTTGTTCATGAATGTCCGACTGGAAGTTAATCAGATGATCGCCAAAGAAGATGACTAAGGTTGGTTCATCGTAGTTTTCAATTTTAGTGATAAACTCTTTTAATGCAAGATCCGTTTGCTTTAGCCCTTCTGCGTAAGTTTCCATTTCAGTATTGTGTTCCCCATTAGCATCAAGGACTTCAATCGTATTTTCACCAAACTTTTTATCAAAAATGGCAATATGATTGGCCATGGTTAATCCGTAAGCAAAGATGGGGCGATCGGCTGCTTCTAACTCGGCATAAAGCTCATCAAAGACTGATTGATCTGAGACATACTTCTGACTATCGATGTAGTCGAGATGTTTCATTTTATCAATGGATAAGAATTCATCAAATCCTAAAGCTGGATAAACTTGACTGCGTTTATAGAAGGCTGCATTATTCGGATGAATGGCAACCGAGGTGTAGTCCAATTGATCCATAAATGAAATAAAGGATGGGATTTCAGGTTTTGAGCTCAGTGCTTGTTGGAATGGAATGGTTCCTTCAAGTAAGAGCGAATTGGTGAACCCAACTAAATATTCAAATTCAACATTTGCTGTTCGATTTCCTTTAAACGGTGATAAGAAATGACCAGACGAATAAGTCTCTAGATACTGACGAAGATTAGGAAGCGGGTCTTCACTAAATGTTAATTGGTTGAAGATGGTTGGATCACTTAACGATTCACTCACAATGGTAATGATGTTAGGTTGTTGACTTAAATCAGCTGATTCATTATAGTCTTCGGCTTTCTTCGTATAGTCATCCATGATCTTTTGTAGGTTTGCTTCAGTATAGTGGTCATTTTTGATCATTAAATCGTTTTGGAGATTTGTAATAAATCCAAATAAGAATCCATTTTGTTGGTAATTATTTAACTGATTCCACTTCGTAAAGTAAACGGTACTGTTGACTAAAGGCTTAAGTGGTGACTTTTCATAATAGAAAATTGAGGCTAAGTAGGCGATAAAAATCGCGAAGAAAATGACTCTTAGCTTCATTGTCAATTTAAAGCCTTTGCGACAAATGAAGGATAGGATGGCAAGTAAAGCAATGATTACCAGGAGTCCGATGATAAGTGTCGGTGATAAGAGGTTTTTTACGTAGCCAATAATCTCATCTATATTTGAAATCATGGATAGATCCGATGGATAAATCGGTTCCCCAACGACTAACATTTTATAATAGTTGGCGATAGCCACGATCAACATCACAAGTGAAGAGAGGCTAATGGCTAGAATTAAGTTGTTAAAGAAGCAGAAGAAAAGTACACTAACCCCTAAAATAATCGTTGAGGCTAAAAACATTAAATTCACGTGATGAGCAATCCAAGTCATCGTTACATCAAGGTTTGGGAAGAAATAGATTACTTGCATTATTATCAGCATAAGCATCGAGCTTAATAGAAGATAAAAGATGGTGCGACACCAGTTGCGGGCTTGTTGATGGTTATTTGTATGACATTTTTTAAATAAATATATTTCACTAGTCGTGATCAACACAAAGAATCCAGCCAATAGCTGAGGTCGAATGCTGACATTGGCTAGCCCAATCCATTTAAATAAGGCAATGAATAAAGCTGGTAAACTAAAATAGAGAATGGTCATTGAGTTTAAAGTTGAACCTGGAAGTTTAACTTGTTTTTTACGAATGAGGCTATTGATTAATGTTAATAAAGAAAGATAAACACTTCCAATCATCCCGATATAGGCTGGAATTAATAGTAGAAGATGATCACGAGAAACTTTGATTTTAATTTCTTGCTCCGTTGTACTGAACAAATCAACAGTTTTAATAAGACGTTCATTTCGGTAAATTGAAACTTTTCCTGAAGTATTCGTTTTTAAAAAAGAGATACTTACCGATTCATTGGTTAGATTAGCTAACGTCAGCGGTGAGGTCGAGGTGGTTGATAGTGTTTCTTTATAAGACCAATCCGTTGAATCATTAAAAGTCTCTAATGCGATACTTTCATTATTGACACTAATCTGATTGATTTCGATTGAATTAGCTTCTTCATTTGGAACAAGATGAATTGAATAAGGTGACGTTAAAAAAGAAAGTGGTCGATCAATTGTCAGATTAGTCCAGCCTAAGACGACAACTGTAACTAAAAGGGTAATCAATTGAAGCGGCTGTTTAAAGTTAAACACCGTTTTAAACGTCTCCCTTTTAATCAGATAATAGTAAATAACAAGCCAACCAATCGAAGCGATGATGGCTATTAGTAAATACTCTGTTTGGCTATTGACCCAAGAGAGGATTCCATAGGTGGTCAGACAGCCGATTAGGATCCTTAGTAATGTATTATTTTTCATGATTATTATTCCCTCCCTTATGATAAAAAATAGAAGGACCGCAACAGATGTGCGAGTCCCATTTCGAACGTTTAACTTAATTGATACTTTCTTATTTTAAAGCAATTCGAGCAAAAAAGATAGAAAAAAATCGAATTAGATAACGGGAAGTATTGACAATCTGATATCCTAATTAGACATTCTCACATATCAGTCCCCTACTTTTAAATATCAAATAACTGTGTCCCTTTTGTCGAAAAAACTATGGATTTAGTGTGAAAAAAATCTAAAGAAGATGGAGTTTTTGTATAGATATGTGACGATGACTTGATAAAAAGAGTCGTATCTTTTTAAATATAGAAGAGAAGATTTAAGAATGAGGTCAATTAACGATGGTTAGTTAACCATGAAATGACAAAAAAATAATGAGTCGTCGTTAAATTGACCAGAATAAAGAGAGCATTTTATCCATTACAAGCATGTCATCAGGTTTAAAAAAAGTGTCAAATTCTAAAAATCCTGGTATAATGTTGTTTTGTTGAAATGAATTGAAAGACAAAAAGGTTGTCTTTAAGTCATAAGAAAGTGAATGAGTGAGTTCTAAAAAGCATTATAATGACTGCTAGGTCAATTAAGGAGAGTACTATGGAAAAGATTATTTTGATTAACTTAGTGATTGCCATTATTTTTTGTATCTGCTATAGTTATCAATTTTTGTATGTCATCGTGTCTTTGATGAAAAAAGATAAACCTCATCAAGAGACGAAAGCACATCGTTTTGCTGTGTTAATCGCAGCCCGTAATGAAGAGACAGTCATTAATCATTTAATAGATAGTATTAATACACAGACGTATGATCAAGGAGAGGTCACGGTTTTTGTTGTCGCCGATAATTGTACGGATCAAACGGCAGCATGTGCTCGAAAGATGGGGGCTATTGTCTATGAGCGATTTGATCAAACAAAAATTGGAAAAGGGCATGCCATGGAGTTCTTACTCAATCAAATGGAAAAAGATTATGCACCATTTGATGGTTATTTCGTGTTTGATGCGGATAATGTCTTAGATCAAAATTATATTTTAGAAATGAATAAGACATTTTCGGATGGTTATGACATCATCACCAGCTACCGAAATTCAAAGAACTATGGCGACAACTGGATTTCTTCTGGATATGCCATCTGGTTTTTATGGGAATCGGAGTTTTTAAATCGAGGTCGTATGTTACTAGGCACAAGTTGTGCGGTTTCGGGAACTGGTTTTTTCTTTAGTCGACGTATCATTGAGAAATACGGCGGTTGGAAATTCTTTTTATTAACAGAAGATATTCAATTTACAGTGGATAATGTCTTAAGTGGTGAAAAAATTGGTTATTGTCGCCAAGCTATGCTTTATGATGAGCAACCGGTAAAATTCCAACAATCGTTCAGACAACGTATGCGCTGGGCGAAAGGATTCTTTCAAGTTTTTCATCGTTATGGACTAGATTTATTTAAAGGTTCTTTGCAACGTAATACCTCTTGTTATGACATGTTAATGGTCATCATGCCGGCGATTATTTTAACGCTTTTTACGCTTATTTTTAATGGGAGTATGATTTTATTTGGAGATTATACGACTTATCAAGACGATTTAATTATGATGATGATGGGACGTATGATTTTAAATATGTATTTCATGTTAGTCTTTATCGCGACGGTAACGACAGCTACACAATGGAAAAATATTCATACGACAAGCTTTAAGAAAGTAGCTTACATTTTCACGTTCCCATTCTTCATGTTTACGTATATTCCTATTACGATTGTGGCGTTCTTTAAAAAAGTGGAGTGGCAACCGATTGAACATAGCCGTGCCAAAACATTGGCTGAGATTAAAGAAGGGTAGGCGTAGATGATGATGAGTCAGTTCGGATCATTATTTTTTGCTCCGTTAGATGCTTATCCCGCAGCGGGAATGTTTACAACCCCACATTTAATTTCACTCGTTGTTTGTTTGATCATCGTATTAGTGGCTTTAAAAGCCTCATTAAAGAAATCATGGGAGCAAGTGATGAAACTGACACGTGTGATAGCCATTGTTGTGACACTTTTAGAAGGGGTGAAAATCGCCTATAACTTCTACTATGGTTATACATGGTTAGATGCGTGGTTTCCATTATCATTTTGCTCGTTATTCATTTACGCCACATGGATGAGTGGCTTTGGAAAAGGATGGATTAAAAAAGTAGGGGATGCCTTTATTGTGATGGGCTGTTTACTCGGCGGAATTGGTTTCTTATTATTACCAACCACCTCACTGATGCGATATCCAATCTGGCATTTCTTATGTTTATATAGTTTGTTTTTCCATATGTTGATGATTTATCTAAGTGTTTTATATCTTTGGCATCGTTGCGTGCCGATCAATCGTTACACGTATGTTTATTTTAGTGTGTATTTCTTAATTTCAGCTTTAATTTGTATTGGATTAAATACGATTTATGACTCTAATCTCATGATTCTTCGTGAACCTTATAACGTTCCATTTCAATTTATTCAGGAGATTAAAGCTCAAAGTCAAATGGCTTACACGTGTTTAGCCACGTTAGCTTATCTCATCGGACCAGGATTATTTGCATTTGGAATAAGTGCTTGGTTGAAAGCAAAAAAAGTAAAGAACCAAACAAGTGACTTTTCTTATTAAGGAAGTCACTTTTTGAATGGTTTAATTCTTCAGTAAAAATGAAAGGTAATACGTTAGAAGTAGAAGGCATGTCTAGGCTGATCTCATCTTAGTAGAAGCATCTTATGTGGGATATGGATTTGGACTTAGTTGGTGTGAAAATGAGGGATGAGGAGGATTTTTCCTAAATGATGATGGTGAGAGGTCAGAAGAGAAGGAATTAATTGAAGTTCAGGGAACACCAAGAATTGTTCAAGGTAGTTGCGCTAAATGGTTATATTTAAAAATCATACGTTTAACGATGAACGAAGAACGCAGAGTAGAAACTGTGACTCGATACTTCATCTTTTAAAGTGGCTGTCTTTTGTGGACAGCCTTTTAGATAGGTGATAAAAAACAATTGATGCGGTTAAAAACAGTATTGTTTACCAAATTTATGCTATAATAAATGTATTAAAAAGAAAATAAAGGGGTAAAATGAATGAAAAAAACAACTACTATTTTAATTGGAGTTTTTGTGATTATTCTATTAATTGCAGGTTATTTTATTTCTAGTTATAACGGAATTGTTGCAGCTGAAGAGGACGTTGATGCTCAGTTTGCAAAAGTTGAGACACAATTACAACGCCGTTTTGATTTGATTCCTAACTTAGTCAGTGCGACACAAGGTTATATGCAACATGAAAAAGACGTATTCACAGCTATTGCTAATGCGCGTTCAAAATTAGCGGGAGCGACAACTGTTAATGATAAAGTTGAAGCGTCTAATGAATTAGAAGGAGCGCTATCTCGCTTATTAATGGTAGTAGAAAATTATCCAGAATTAAAAGCTGATACGCAATTTACAGCCCTAATGGATGAACTAGCTGGAACTGAAAATCGTATTGCAACAGAGCGTAATCGATATAATGAATCTGTTCAAACGTTCAATGCAAAAATCCGTAAGTTCCCAACTAGCTTTATTGCAAGTATAATGGGTGTTGAAAAACGCGATTATTTTGAAGCTCAAGCAGGTGCAGATCAAGCACCAAGTGTTAATTTTTAAGAGATAAAGGAAAGGGTTGCGAGGTTTGCAGCCTTTTTCAATATTTAAAAGGGTGAAAAGTATGGAACAAGTCATAAAGAAGTGTAGAGGATATAAGAAAATAAAGTTTACGTTGTTACCGAAGTTATTTTTATTGATCGTAACATTGGTTAGTCTTTTTAATCTGAGTTCGTTAGACATACAAGCAGTTGTGAATCCAGATCAAAGTTTTTATGTCACCGATAAAAGTCACGTCTTAACTCATCAAACAAAAGAACATATTTTAGAGATTAACTATGTGTTTGAAAAAACAAAGGAACGGCCACAAATTGCAGTTGTCATCATTCCAACACTGGATGGCAGTGATATTGAAACCTATGCGGTTAAGCAGTTTGAGAAAATGAAAATAGGGAATGAAAAATATGACAATGGGGTTCTTATTTTACTAGCAACGGAAGATAGGGAAATCAGAGTCGAGGTTGGTTATGGACTTGAAGGGGCTTTACCTGATGGAAAAGTTGGCCGAATTCTCGATGCGTCTATGGAAAACTTAGCATCAGGTCATTACTCGCAGGCGATTGAAGATATCTTTAATCAAATTGTTTTAGCTATTCAAGATGAATATGCCTATGAAGATGTCTTTAACGGGACCGTTCCTAAAGTTGAATCCGAAGAAATGAATGAGTTACCTATTTTTGGGATGATTATTGGTGTCATTGTTGTTTATTTTATCGTCTGCCGAGTGATTGGGATTAACTCAGTTGATGCGCTAATCTTACTGATTAACCTTCTTTCACAAGGGTCAAATCATTCTTCATCATCACATCAATCAAAAGGTGGAGGCGGCCGATCTGGAGGTGGCGGTGCCTCACGAAACTTTTAAAAAATAAATTAAAACGAGTTTTTTACTTATGAAACGATTAAACAGAGTAAATGAAAGGAGCTATCTTTGGCGAAGATAGCTCCTGTTCTATATACAAACAGAAATGTTTTCTACATTTAATACAGCAACCGAAATATGAGATGGTTATGCCGTGCAAGGCAGACTATAGTCCAGCTAAAAGTTTTTACGATGTAAAAAACTTATCTGGACTTATATAGTGACTAAACTAACAAGAATAAATGGAGTGTATTAAAAGGTTGAAGCTTGTTAAAGTCAGCTTTCTTTGACTTCATTAAATGAAAATTATCACAACGTATTCATATCATGCTTCAATTCTGTGTTCTATTTTAATTGATTGATGAGATTGAAGTTCAAAATGGATAAAATTTAAACAAAAATAAGTAAAAAGTGACTTTTCCTATTAGGAAGGTCACTTTTTTGATGAATTAGTTTTCTAACGATGTTTTTAAGATAGATGGACTTTGAGACACGACACATGCTTCTTTACGTTGTTTCTTCAAGGTCCAGAAAAATGTTAAGCTAAATGAAACCGTCATTGAAATAATAATACAGATGATTGCATTGATTAGGTTAGATAGTCCATCCTCCCCGATGTAAACTGGTAATGATAAAATCCCTGAAGTCGCTGAAACATAAGTTCTGACATTCGTTAACCCAGCCCAGATTCCAGCACAACCTCCACCAATCATAGCCGCAACAAGCGGATATCTTAATCGTAACGTCACTCCATACATGGCAGGCTCTGTAATCCCCATAAAGGCGGTTAAACTACTAGGTCCAGCAATACCTTTTAATGAACGATCTTTTGTTTGACAATAAATTGCAAACGTTGCAGCAGCCTGCGCCATATTTGAAGCAAACATTGGTAATCCCATTAACGTTGCATAACCAAGTGTGGCATACTGAGCAAGTTGAATTGGTAGTAAACTGTAGTGCATCCCTGTCATGACGAGTAACGGACAAATCATGCCCATCATAATCGGTAAAATCCATCCGACTTTTTGGTCCAAGATCTTAAATAGACTGGCTAATAAATTACCCGCCATCGTTCCCAGTGGGCCAATGGCAAGTAAAGCAAGCGGCGCCATCACAAGTAGAACAACCATTGGAACGAAAAAGATTTCAATGGATTTTGGCGTGTAGCGTCTGACGGTTTTCTCAACGAAAGACATGACCCATGTAATTAAAATCATCGGAACAACAGATGCCGAATAAGAAGCGAGAACCATTGGGATTCCTAAAAAGGTAACGGCTTCACCGGCTGATTTTAGTTCGACGAGGTGAGGATGAAGTAAGATACCTGCTAATACGACGGCTAGATAGGCATTACATTTAAATTGCTTAGCAGCCGACATCGCGAGTAAAATCGGCATAAAATAAAAGGCTGCATCTCCAATAAAGTTTAAAACATAGTAATTTTGTCCTGTTTTATCAATCAGATTGGCTGCTACTAATAACGCGAGTAACGCTTTAATCATCCCAGCACCAGCAATTGCACCAATCACAGGCGTAAAAATACGAGAAATCGTATCAAGTATTCGAGAAATTAATGATGTTTTACGTTGATGAGAGGGTGTCACCATAGACGGAGCAGACTGCTCACGTAAGAGTTCTAATTGATCATACACTTGTTGAACCTTTGGTCCAATGACAATTTGAATTTTTGTCTGTTGAAGCACTACATTAATCACGCCATCTAATGCTTTTAATTGATTAACATTCACGAAGTCCATATTTTTTACATCTAAACGTAAACGCGTCATACAATGCGACAAACTGAAAATGTTGGCACTTCCCCCTAACGCCTCTAAAATCATAGAGGCTAAATCATTTGATTGTTTTCTTTTCATTCTATGCTCCCCTTTTAATCTAAATATTATTTTCCATTTTAACATAATAAGGTAAAAAATAGAATGTTATGGATAAAAGTGTAAAATAGTAATCATTAGACAATAGACGTAAAAATAGGAGGATTTTATATGAGAAGCAATGGTGCAGTCCGACTACTCATAATTTGTGAAAATACAACTGGAAAAACAAAAATTAAGATTTCAAATACTAGTGGAGTCGTGGGACCACTCCTTTGTGACTTAGGAGTTGGGAGCAATTTCATCAGACAAGTGGAAACAATCTTTAAACCATATGCTATTTTAAATGAGGAATACGTATAAATAGATAAAAAGAGAGTTCTAAATCAATTTCATTTATATAAGTGAGGATGAAAATTTTTATTGTGACTTATAGTTTTATGAATAACAAATATTTAGAAATAATAGAAAAAAAAGAGTGTGGTAATGGTCCGGAGAAGTTAAAATGGAAAATAAAAGATTGCACTATGTTTTAGATAAATGTTGATGTTTGAAACAGCTGACTGTATTACCTATATTCAATAAGTGATGGATTGAAATTTAGATGATTCAAGTCCAATAATTATTTAAAATAGGGCCTAAGATTAAAGGGACTAGTTTGTATTAAGATGTAACCTATAGAATCGACACTTTTTATAGTGTCGATTCTATAGATTATATTTTAAATAAGGTCATCTCCTTTTTATGCTCATTTAGTTAGATTGAATAGTTACAGAATAATTAGATTTATAAATGAACAGATTAGAATGTATAAAGCTCTTTGCCCGAGCAGATGAAGATTAGATTATATTATATTCGATGATCACGCTAGGGGGGGCAGTGATGAAGAGAACTGTGAAGAAATTTGAGCTTAGTCAATGTATGTTTGGGAAATAAAAAAGCTGATTTATTAAAACTTAAATTATGTCAATTTCTATTTTTAAAACACTTGTATCTACAATGATATTGACAAAAAATGATTAATTATGTAATTTTTATATGTACGCGATAAAATAAAATATTTCAAATATAGAGCAATGCTTTTCTTATATAGGAATTAAAATATTTATATAGAAAATGAGATTTTTTTTATAGTTTTAATATTAATCTTAGTTTTTAGACCATTTTGGTACTAACAAATCCTATGGTTGCGCTAAAGCTTTTGCGATGTAAAAAACTTATCGAGATTTATATATAAGAAAATTAAATGTTGTATTTTTTTCTGAGCTTTATTTATATTCTATTTTACTGCATACAAAAATGCAGTTTTTTTATTTAGGAGGAATCTATAATGCTTGAAAAAGAGCTTTATCGAATAATAACCAATGTCATGCACGGTATTGTTATGTGTGAGCAAGATGAAGATAAGAAAGATATAGTTTATAAATCACTTAATGAGTGGTGGTTTATAGCATTTAAATATAATTTAATCGATAAAGAGGGAATGTTGGTTGCACCTAGTAATGAAACAGACATGATCTTAAATTATCTAAGTATCCATTCAGAAGATTGGATTGATCGAATTGTGAATCAACCAGAAAATTTAAAATTTAGTCTTTGTTTTGAACCTTTATTAGAGAAAATATCAGAGACACGATATGTTATCACGGATGAGGGAAGACTGACAGCGGCGATGTGTTTGGATTATAATGTTGATAAAGAACAAAATAAAGTATTTGAATTGTTACGAAGATTAGATGCAATAAGTTATGTTAAAGTACGAAAGTTTATAATTGAACATCCAATAGCTACTTTACCTCAATTAGGGAAGTTGCGTCGTATTTTAACACAAAGTGGATGTAGAGAAAATTTTATTGATGATTTTTATGCTTATTGCTATGAAGAAATTCCATCCAATGCAGTTTATCAATGTCCCAATTGTCAATGGACTGCGATAAAGGAGGATGAAGGATATAGATGTTCACATTATCGTTGTAACCTGGTTATGAAGCAGATTTCTCCTAAAAAGATTAATATAGATAGGGGATATAAAAGGGTTAAGCCAGGCATAAATCTGTTTATAGTTATTCCAGGATTATTAGAGTTAGAGATTAAGAAAAAATGCGATAGGCTTAACGTTGAATGTGAATTATGGCCAGATAAAGATAGATATGACTGTAAAATTACTTTTGAAAACCAAATGTTTTTTGCTATTGATGCCAAAGATTATCATAGTCCGTATCGATTGGCTTATGAGTTGGAAAATAAGCTTTCAAGTTATAATCCTCTTAATGGAATACGGAATTTTATTGTGGTTCCGGATGATTCAGGTAGAAATCGTAAGGACTATTGTCAAGTAGTAAATAATAAGTTACCTCAGAATATAGAGTGTTTGACATTTACAGATTTAATAAAAAAAGTAGAGGAGCAAATAGATGTATGTTCGAAGAAAGTATCAAAGAGTTAGAAAGGTTAAATAGAGGCACGACAAAAAATATAGATGTAAAGGATTTGAAAGAAGTATGCTTAATTGAGAGTTTTTTATTATGTTGCTATGAGAAATTTGCGATATCTGACATAAAAATGGTTCAAGTAATTTTGAAAAAATTTCATAAGTGTGGGAGAAGTGAGTTTGATTATCAAGATTTTCTTATTGATAATGTTGTATATAATTATAATAAATTTACTTCTTTAAAAACATTCAAAAAATATTTTAATCTGTACGAATCGCTGGACGATACATTTAAACTATTGAGTATCAAGAACGAGAGGGTTTCTCCTAAACAGGGGTATAAGAAGAGTAAGCGTTATAAAGAGTATTCGTCACTTTGGGTTACAAAGCACGTTAATTTAGGCATGGATATAAATTTTGCCCCCAATATATCGCAATATACATTTAGGCGAAAAGAGACTATCTATGAGATTGATTTAAATGGGGTTTTAATAGATTCAGCGGAGTATTATCCTAAAATAAAACCTAAAAAGGGAGATAAAATTGAATTTACTTTTAAAGAATTAGCTTATTTAGCAAAAGAAATGGATGAAAAGTTAAGTATAGCTGGAGAAAAAAGCGAAAATTATTTTTCTCGTTTTGATCGAATGACAATTAAAAAAGTTAAACAAGGGAAAATAACAAAAAACAGTATAATCAAAGTTGATAATATAGCTTATATTTTAGGTATGGTTGGATCAGGAAAGTCTACTTTAATGCATATTTTAACTTATGGTACAATCAAAAAAGGAAATCGGGCTACTTTAGTATTAGAGACCATTACAGATGTTCATAAAGTAGCTCAAATTTTTAAAATATTAGGATTTTCAACTGCTGTTGTAACAGGAAGAACTACCATTCTCCAGCAAATGAAGAAACTTAAAGAGGAGGGAGATATGTTCTTGTCACAAGAATGTGCACCATATTATACAGCCCCCTGTCCAATACAAGGTGCCATAAAAAATTACCGTCATTTAGAGCGGATAGAATTTGGTTCGGAACCTTGCTATTCACTTGAACATAATAATGCAAAATATATTTGTCCTGTTTACTTTAATTGTCCAAGAAAAGCACAACATTTAAAGATAGCACATGCAGATGTAATTATTACTACAACGCATTCTCTAGTTTATGGAAGGACACCTCTGTTGGAAGGAGGAATTTCCATGCCATTATTAGATTTTATTTTGAATTACATAGACTTAGTAATGATAGATGAAGTTGATAAAGTCCAAGTGACATTAGATGATATTTTTTCTAAAAAATATGAATTATATAATTTAGTTTCCGATAATTATGATACATGGAGTTATTGGAATCATCCTAAAAATCAAAAGAGAAAAACAAAGAAAATCCGATGTTTATTAGATGCTTACGATGATTTTAAAAAATATTACGATAAGCTTCATTATTTTTTAAGTGATGGGACAAATACGAAGATTGAAAATTTACTTAAATGTGAAACTTGTTTGACGGATAAAATTATTATTGAAAAATTTGTGGATGATTTAAAATTAAAAGAGGATTTATTGAACTATAGTAACTTAAGTAATCTAGTTAGTATAGAAGAAAATGCTATACTTGCAAATTATGAAAATAGTTTATTAGGTACAGCAGAAAATATAAGAGAGTGTTTTAATCAAGTAAGAAAGCATTATGTTAATTCAAAAGTAAGCGAACTTGAGTTTGAATTTGTATTTCTTTTTTTATGTTTAGATAAAACTGTGAAGTCATTTATAAGATCTGCGGAATTACTAGAATATGAAGATAAGGCACAATTAAAATTACCGTATATTACACGTAATCCACTTCAGTCAATAATGCATTTAATACCAGAAGCGCTATTAAAGCATATTTTTGGTTATATTTATGATAAAGAAAAAATGGATTTTACAGTATTTCGGCAATTTGGTTTAGGTCGTTCAATTTTATTAGACTTACCTTTTATGAAATTAAATGAGAAAGGAGAAGCATTAGGACCCCAAACAATTTTATTTTCTGGTACGAGTTATGCTCCAGGATCATATCGTTATCATATCGAACGAGATGTTACATATATTCTTGAACCAAGAGAGGAAATTCAACAGTTTATTCGGAAATCATCTTTAACAATTATTCCTACAAATGTAAAAGTATCTGGAGTCAATGATAAAGATGATGCATTATCTGAAATTGTAATAGCATGTCAACAATATATCCAGTCAGAATTAGATAAAAATCATCGTATCTTACTTATTGTCAATAGTTATGAGCAGTGTAAGCCTGTGCAAGCAATAATTAATGAAATTTGGAGAAGTGTAGAGTGCTATTCGTTAATAGAAGATGATAAGGAAGAACAGGTAGGATTTGTTAAACGTGGAAATATTGAGAGACTAAGGCTAATAGCTCCGGCTTGTCAAATTCTTATTGCTCCTGCAACTTCTATTGAACGTGGATTTAATATAGTAGGAGAAGATGGTCATTCGTTATTTAATTCTCTATTCTTTTTAGTTCGCCCAATGGAAGTACCAAAAGATATTAGTCGCACAATGATTCAGATTAATGGTTTAGCTTATTCGTGGATAAAAAAAGTAAATCAAGAGCAAGAGGAATTGGATATCGTGGATTTACGGGGATTAGTAAATCAGTTTTGGAAGGATGCATTAGCGGATTATTATGAGGTAGGAAGTATGCCAGAACAATTGAAAAGTGAAATAGTTATTTCACGCTTTATTTTAATTATGCAGATTTTTGGACGTTTACTTCGAATTACTAATTTTGAAAAAACTCCACCACATATTTATTTTGCAGATGATGCTTTTATCAAATCAGGAACAAGTAATTTTGATTTATTACAAGAGATTTGTAAATATCTTGAAAGATTATTAGATAGTGATGAAGATAAGGAGCTAAGTCATTTATTGTATCTACCATTTTATACAGCATTAAAGAAAGGGTTAAATGGTTATGAATAAAGAAGCATTGTTTTTACAGGGATTTAATTTACGTAGAAATCTTACAGAAAATTTATATGTAACACATATTCCACTTAAGTGGAGTGAATTCTTTAAAGATTATTTATTTGAATTTAAAAATGGCCAACCAACTAGACTCGTTAAAACTCAATCGCTCAAGGAGATAATTTATGCTATTTCTCCTCGAATTGTTTATTGTAATGATTTATATACAAGAGAATCGAATCCTTATTTAATTCTTAGTACAGAGGACATTGATAATGAATATTTAATTTATGCAATACAAGTATGGGGAGAGAATCAGATAGTCAAAATAAAAGATATTGATAGAAAAAGAGCTTTTCTTCAATGGCTAGATGAATTATCGATAGAGGACTTAGCTCCATCTAAAAAAATAAATATTCCTTTATTAAAATCGGGAGTAGACCAAACGAATGGTAAAATATTCGATTTGATACCTAAATTACTATGTCTGCAACTTATGAAAGACAAAATAAAGGTTCATCAATCTGAATTAGAATTCATGATTGCAATACACAAAGGAAAGAGTCGTATATATAGTAAACCAGAGTTACTTTTTAATTCATTAAAAAATCGAAAGGATTATTTTTCGCTTAGCTTAGAGTTTACTTTGCAAACAATCCCAAGCGAAAGTTGTTATAAAGTCCTTTATACTTCCAAAGTTTCGCGTTGGTTAAGTAAGGGAATTTCTTATAAATATTTAATAAGTAATAATGTGACAGTTTTTAAAAAGATATCTAGTAATCAATTATTTACACTTGAGGTTACAAAGGATAAAAAGGACATTATTTGGAAAAGTGATACAGTAAAACTTTATAAAGAGTATTTCAATGAATCGCTTCCTCCTGTAAAAGAATGGATTAATAGCCCAAATAAGTATCATGACAATCAATTATATGGACTTTATCACCCACAAATGGGTGGAGGAATTACAACAATTGAATCAGGTTTAAAAATGAATGATAAGTGGGATATTTATAATGAGATTAAGAGGTCTTGCTCAGAATGGTTATGTCCGATTAAAGGATTGAACGCAATGCGAGTTACTGGTTTTTCAAATGTAGACTATGATAATTATAAAGAATTATTAAAGCAAATGACGGGAAAAGAGCACTTAGTAATTGAGATTTATTCGTATAGTTCTAATGAAATTAATTCTATATTAAAACGAGAAGTATTAAAAATTATTGGTGCTACTGAAGGCTTCCCTTCATATATCACAATTAAAGAAATCTATAATCCAACTATTTTATCAGCATTAGATCCAGAAAAGCAAGAATCTGAAAGACATCATTTACGAATTTCAGAGATTCAAAATCAGGTTAAGTATACTTCTGATTTAACAGTAGCATTTGTCTTATTACCATATAAAGATAGTGATGGTAATAATTATTTTGAGGATAATACAGACCCTAAAAAGGCAATTAGAGCTGGATTGGCGCGTCAGGGTAGATTGACACAATTTATTGATGATCGTATTGAAAGTGACATCAGTCATCGAGTTGATGCAGCTATTCGTGATATGATTCGGCAGTTAGGGTATCTTCCGCAGATTCATGCACCTAAAAAGAATAAAGAACTTAATCAAGTAATAACAACGGGAATTCATGTCATAAACTTTAAAAAAACCCCCTATGGAAATATAGATAGAATGGCGTTGTTTTTGACAGCTATTCCTCATAAACATGAAATAAGAGTGGAGTGTCCTGCGCTTTGGAGAGGCTCTAAACGATATTGGGAAGCTTGTTTAGAATTTCAAAAATTAGCTACCATAGAGTCTTATAAAAAAGTTACTAGAACAAGAGTTAGTCAAGATATTAAACAAAAAGTTATAACTTTACTCCATGATAATAATGATCAATTACTTGTTGTGGATAGCAATGGTGTAACAAGAAATTACTGGAAAATGTTGACTAATAAAACACTTGAGGCTGTAGAGAAAGAAGATACATATACTTTAAAAAAATTAATGTTCGATAATGAAAAAAGTATATCGTTAACAAAAGAGCATAATTTAAGAATTATTCGTACTCGTCAGAATTCAGAAGTATTTGACTATTTAACTCCTCAAAAAGAAAATGGAGCATGTGAGAGTAAAAGTGGTTTATTTATATCATCTGATATTTTTTATAGTATAGGGGAACGACCAAATCAAGGACCATATACTAAAGCAGGATTGAAAAGCTCTAAGTTAAAGACGCCAACAGAGCAATATAAATATGTAGATATGATTGAATTTTATCCAATACATTTAAAAGTAGAAGACGAGGCAAAATCTTGGGTATCTTATTTGCATCGTTATCGTAAAGAGGCAATTCAATATAAAGGAACCTTAAGGAATACATTAGTACTTCATTTAGCTATGAAGTTAGAAGAATATATTTATTAGGGTTTGGGATAACTTAATCAGAGAATGTGATTTATATAGGTTAACTAAAGATAAAGGTGTGATAGGAATGATTGTTTATGAAGCGACAAAGGGAGAATTTTTAGAGCATATTTTAAATGATCAGTTAACGATGAAAATTTATGAGAATTATAAGAAAAAGATTGGGAGAACATCACAAAATGAGATTCGCTCTTGGGATAATTCGATGCAATATATGTATAAGGTGTTACAAACGAATGAAATTCCAGAAGAGGCTGGTGTTGCCATTGAGTATAAAGTGCCAACGACTTCTAAACGTATTGATTTTATTTTAACAGGGATGGATGAGTCAGAGAAAGATTCTGTAATCATTGTTGAATTAAAGCAGTGGGAGAAAGCGGAGCTTGTTGATTATAAAGATGGAATTATTAAAACAAGGTTTGCGCATGGAGTTCATGAAACAGCTCACCCATCTTATCAGGCTTGGTCATATGCTAGCTTAATTGAAAATTATAATGAGTCGGTTCAAAGTGGAGAAGTGAATCTTTATCCGTGTGCGTATTTACATAATTATGTCTTAGATGAGCAAGACGATTTAATTAATGAACACTATCAAAGTTACTTAGAGAAAGCACCTGTTTATGCAAAAGGTGATGTCTTAAAGTTACGTGAATTTATTAAGAAATATATTAAATTACCTGATCAGAAACGTATCTTATATAAAATTGAAAACGGGAAAATTCGTCCCTCAAAGTCATTACAGGATTCTTTAAATTCAATGTTAAAAGGAAATGAAGAATTTGTCATGATTGACACTCAAAAGGTTGTATATGAAGAAGCAATTGAATTAGCACGTCAATCTTATCGAACAAATCAGAAAAATGTTTTGATTGTTGAAGGAGGGCCTGGAACAGGAAAATCTGTTTTAGCGATTAATTTATTAGTTAAATTAACGTCTGAAGATATGGTTTGCCAATATGTGACGAAAAACAGTGCACCACGTGCGATTTATTGCGAAAAGTTACAAGGCAATTATAAAAAATCGTATATTAATAATTTATTTAAAGGTTCAGGTTGTTATTATGAATCTGATCAAAATGAATTTGATGTTCTTATTGTAGACGAAGCGCATCGTTTAAACGAAAAATCAGGAATGTTTAAAAATAAAGGGGAAAATCAAACAAAAGAAATTATTAATGCTTCTAAATTTTCGATTTTCTTTATTGATGAAAATCAACGAGTAACAGTAGCTGATGCCGGAAATAAAGATGTGATACATCATTTTGCTAAAGAATTAAATGCGGATGTTTATGAAATGAAGCTAGATTCTCAATTTAGATGTAATGGATCAGATGGTTATTTAGCATGGCTTGATGATGTTTTAGAAATTAAAGAGACGGCTAACTTTGATGGATTTGAGTTTGAATATGATATTAAAGTTGTAGAGACGCCTCAACAAATGCAGCAATTAATTGAAGAGAAAAATAAAATTAATAATAAAGCTCGTATTGTAGCCGGATACTGTTGGGAATGGAAAAAAGATGGACGCAATAATTCAAACTTTAAAGATATTCAAATTAAAGAGCATGATTTTTCAATAAGTTGGAATCTTGGGAATTCTTCAACTTGGGCAATTGATTCTGAGTCAGTGAATGAAGCAGGCTGTATCCATACATGCCAGGGGTTAGAGTTTGATTATGTAGGAGTTATTATTGGAAATGATATGCGATATGAAAATGGTAAAATTGTAACAGATTTTTTCCAACGTGCAACTACAGACCAATCGATTAAAGGTTTAAAAGGCATGTATAAAAAGAATCCAACACAAGCTCTAGCTTTAGCCGATGATATTATTAAAAATACCTATCGTACTTTAATGACACGTGGTCAAAAAGGTTGCTACATCTATTGCACTGATAAAAATCTGAGTGATTATCTCAAAAAGCGTCTGGGGCAATTTGATAAAGTTATTCGTTATATTCCAGTTGGAGATGACTATGGTTGGTCAATGGCTGCAGAAGACGAAAAAGAATAAGATGAAGTTTTTAAAGAAGATATTAGCATAAATTATTAATGTTACGAATTATTAAAAGACGTATTTAAAATTTGTATAAGTTTTCTAGAAAAAGAAATGAAACAAGAAATTTCATACTTTATTGCGGTGCGCTCGTTTATCATGAAAACAAATAAAACAGGAACACCGGATTTAAAAGAAGTGAATCATCGTATTTCAAAAATGCTAGAAGAAGCGATCTTAGGTGATGAAGTCTTAGTTCTTTCTGAAGCGGGAAGCTCAGATAATTTTGACTTATTAACAGAAGAAAACCTTCAAAAACTTCAAGCGATGCCACAAAAAAATATTGCCACTAATATCTTGATGCGTGTTATGAAAGAAAAGGTCGATAGCTTAAAGAAAGTTAACTTAGTCAAAAGTAAAGAATTCTCAGAAAAGCTACAACGCATCTTAGAACAATACAATAATCGTCATGATGAAGAAGATGTGTATCTCGTATTAGAAGAATTAATTAAATTAAAAGATGCCATTTTAATTTCCATTGAAGAAGGAACTCAACTCGATTTAACTTATGAAGAAAAGGCCTTCTTTGATGTCTTAACAGAAGATTTAGAAATTTTAGAAACAATGGATCGTGAGGTACTATTAATGATTGCTAAAGACTTAGCTAAAGTCATTAATGATACCATCAAAGAAACAGGAGATGAATGGTACAAAAGTGAACGTGCGCAAGCCAAAATGCGTACCAAAATCAAACGCCTCCTAAGAAAATATGATTACCCACCAAACAAAAGTGAACAAGCCATCAACCACGTCCTCGAACAAGCTGAATTACAGTGTATGAGTATGAGATAGACAAAAGAGTTAAGTGTAATATGCACTTAACTCTTTTAAATTTAGGATGTGTTTTAAAAGAATGGTGATTTTGAGTTGAAATTCTGATGATTAATCATAATTAAATGGTTACTGTCTTAATCAAGGATTTGATTATTAATCGTTTTAATAATCAATACTTATTTATAAAAGAGCCTAAATTCATTTTATTACTGTTTTTTCCCCGATAGTTTTAACGGATAAACCTGATAAGATGCTTGGTTGTTTTTTTAATAAATCATATAATTTTGATAGGTAGTAATCATTGCATTTAATAGGAGTATTGAGGTATTCATTTAGAAATTAATACTTCTATCGATAGCATCAATAATATTTGTAAAGAAAATAAATAATGGAAAGATAACTACGTCAAATAATTTTCGTGAAATTTTTCGTGATATTAAGGAGCTAAATTCACTAATATAAGTTTATTTGTATTTGTCGTCTCAATCGTATTTTTACGAACTTTTTTGGTCTTCTATATCATTACCTTGTTAAAGTAATAAAATTTAATCTATAATAAAAGAGATAAAATTGTTTTAATTTTAGTGAGAGTTAGTAGGAGGATAAGGATGAATAAAGCCTTAACAATTAAAGATATAGCAGAAATTGCTGGAGTAGCGAAAAGTACGGTATCTCGATACTTAAATAATGGAAAAGTAAGTGAAGAAACAAAAGAAAAAATAAGACAAGTGATTGAAGAATATAATTATGAACCTAATGCCTTTGCACAAAGTCTTAAAGCAAAAAAGACTAAATTTGTAGGGATTATAGCACCTGGGTTAGACTCGATTGTTACCTCAAAGGTCATTATGGCAATAGATATGACGTTACGAGAAAATGGGTATAATCCATTAATCATCAATACAAGTTTAAGAAAAGATTTAGAAATTGAAAGTATAGAAAATTTAGCTCGATTAAAAGTTGATGGAATTATTTTAGTGGCTACAGAGATTAAAGAGATTCATCAGGAAGTCATTCATCAATTAAATGTCCCATTTGTAATGATTGGACAAGGAAGTGATGGAATTATTTCTATTATTAACGATGATTACCAAGCTGGATTTGAGATTGGAAGTTATGTTCAAGAAATGGGACATGAGAATGTCATTTATTTAGGAGTGCCAGAAGATGATATTGCCGTTGGAATCAATCGTCGTAATGGTGTTATAGACGGCTTACGTAACAACAATGATTCGATTCATATCCGTGTATTAGAATCTGACTTTACGAGTGAACTAGCGGAGAGAGTTATCGATGAGGCTTTAATGGAAAATCAGCCAAGTGTCATTATTTGTGCGACTGATCGTATCGCATTAGGAGCTAGAAGGGCTATTTTACGTCATAACCTAAGTGTGCCTGAAGATATTTCATTGACTGGTTTTGGTGGCTATGATTTGGCAACCTTAGTAACCCCTCCTCTGACCACGATTAAATTTGAAAATGAAAAAACTGGTCAATTGGCAGCTGAAACAATCATTGACTTAATGGCTGAAAAGAAAGTTCCGGATTTACAGATTATTGGATATCAACTCATCAAATCGGAAAGTGTTAAAAGAAAATAGAAGTAGAAGACAATCAGTTTGAAAATTGATTGTCTTTTTTGTAAATGCTTGCTGAAAGGGGTTGTAATAGATAAAATAGTATGCTATATTATCCCTGTAACGTGTGGAACCGGTTCCTATTAATGAGAGGAGAAATGAGATATGTCTAATAAAAGAGAAACTTATCAAAAAATTTCAGAAAAATTATTAGTGTTGCTTGGTGGAAAAGAAAACATACAAGGAGTTGCCCACTGTGCGACACGATTAAGAATTGTATTAGTGGATAATTCATTAGCAGATTTAGATCAAATCGGGGAATTAGATTTAGTTAAAGGAGTGTTTGTAGCGGGGGATCAGTTACAAATCATTTTTGGTGCAGGAATAGTTAATAATGTTTATGATGTCTTTACAGAAGTTAGTGGAACGGAAAAAATGTCTTTAGGTGATGTGAAGGCTCAATCAGCACAAAAACAAAATGCTTTCCAAAAGGCGATTAAATCATTGTCTGATGTTTTCGTCGATATTATTCCAGGGTTATTAGCAGCTGCTTTATTAATGGGATTAACAGGTTTACTTGAGCAACAAGGAATTTTTGGTTCTCAATCTGTTGTAGAAATGTTCCCATCTTTATCTGGTATTAATCGCTTCTTATCCATTTGTTCAACAGGGATCTTTACTATCTTACCAATGTTAGTTGTTTATTCAGCAACAAGACGTTACGGAGGAACACCCGTTCTTGGGTTAGTCATTGGAGCTATTATGTTACATCCGGATTTAGCCAATGCTTACTCAGTTGGAAATGGAACAGTTGAACCAGAGGTTATTAATATTTTTGGATTAAATGTTGAATTAGTTGCCTTTCAAGGTGGAATTATCATCGCTTTAATGATGGGATTCATTACAGCTAAATTAGATATTTTCTTTAATAAAAAAATTCCTGATATGGTTAAACTATTCTTTGCTCCGTTATTAACAGTAGTTGTGGCTGCGTTATTATTATTTACAATCATAGGTCCACTAGGACGTAGTTTAGCAGATATCATCACTTATTCATTATTATGGGCAACAACAAGTTTAGGCGTATTTGGTTACATGTTATTTGCTGGAATTCAACAAATTATTGTTATTACTGGGATCCATCACGTGATTGGAGCAGTTGAAGCACAATTAATTGCTGATACAGGACGTAACTTTATTATGCCATTAATGTCAGTTGCATTAATTGCACAAGGTGGGGCAGTTTTAGGATTCTTACTTTTAAATTGGAAAGATGATAAAACAAAACAAATCTGTATTTCTTCATTTGGATCAATTTTATTTGGAATTTCGGAACCTGCTATTTTTGGAGTGACATTAAAAAATAAATTCCCATTAATTGCAGGATGCCTTGGAGCGACACTAGGTGGAGCATATGTTTATTTGGCACATGTCACAGCTATTGGATTTGGAGCAACGGCTATTCCTGGAATTGCAATCGTTGCAGCTGAAGGAAATGGACATTTAAACTATATTATTGCTCATTTAATTGCCTTAGTGGCAGGATTTATTTTCACATATGCCTACGGAAAAGTAAAAGGTAAAAGAGAGGTAGCTTAATCATGAGATATAAAGAGCCTAAACATCGTACCATCCTAGAAACGACAAAAGAAGAATTAGCTCAACTTCTAGAAAAGTCAAAAAATGACAATTGGAAACCGATTTATCATATTCATCCAGAATTCGGACTATTAAATGACCCGAATGGATTAGCTTATTTTAATGGATATTATCATCTTTTTCATCAATGGTATCCTTATGGAACAACACATGGAATGAAGCATTGGGCTCATTTAAAATCTAAAAACTTAGTTGAATGGACACGTGAAGAAGTCGCTTTAATACCGACTGAAGACTATGAAGCTCATGGAGCTTATTCAGGGACATCTATTGAAATAGATAATAAGTTATACTTATATTACACAGGCAATATTAAATTAGATAAAATGAATCGAAGTTCCAACCAATGTTTGGCAATTATGGATGGTGATGGTAATATTCAAAAACATCCATCGAATGCATTAATTGAAGGGGTTCCACAAGGATATACGGGACATGTTCGTGATCCAAAAGTATTTAAAAAGAATGATCAATACTATATGATTTTAGGGGCTCAGCGATTAGATGAAACAGGAACGTTCATTGTGTATCAATCTCCAAATGGGATAGAGTGGAAGTTACTTGGAGAATTAATCTTAAAGAACTTTAATCAAGAGTTTGGTTATATGTGGGAATGCCCAGATTATGCTCAGATTGATGGAAAAGACTTGTTAGTCTTTTCACCACAAGGAATTGAGCCACAAGGAGAGAAATATAAAAATTTATTCAATGTGACGTATGTTATTGGAAAATTAGATATAGAAAATTTAACGTTTGAAGTCGAATCATTTGATGAGTTTGAACGAGGATTTGATTTTTATGCGACTCAAATGTTCAAAGGAAAAGAAGAGCAAACATTATTGTTAGCATGGGCTGGTTTAGGGGAGTTCGAGTATCCAACAGATGAATTCGGATGGGCACATTGTTTAACCTTCCCAAGAGAGATCACTATTAAAGATAATAAAGTCATTCAATTTCCAGCCAAAGAACTAGAGCTATTACGTCTAGACGGAATGAGTGAATCAGGAGAATGCCAAGGATTTGCTTTATTACCAAATGAAACGAATACGTATGAGTTAAATGTGACACTTAAACCAAATGACGCGAATACGTTTGGATTGAATTTAGCCGTTTCAGAAGAGGAGCGTTTAATACTCGAGTTTAATCAAAAAGAACAAACTGTGACTCTTGATCGAAGCGAGTTGAAGCACCAATTTGTTGAGGAGTTCGGGACGTATCGTCAAGCAGATTTAAATATTGGTGAAGTGCTTGAAATTAAAGTTTTAATGGATAATAGCATTGCTGAAATTTTTATCAATAATGGGGAAGTAGCTTTTACAACTAGACTATTCCCATTAAAAACATCGACAAATATTGAAATTTTTAGCGATGGATCAATGATGTATAACTATGAAAAATATCTTTTAAAACGTGGTATCTAAGATATTTATTTTTAAAAAGAAAAGGACTGTCAAAATTCTGACAGTCCTTTTTACTATATAAGTCCGAATGTATTAAACTAATCGGAACTTATATAAACATTCAAATTTGCAAGACTTTATTGATAAGAAATAAATAATTCTGTTAGAGGATTCTAAAAACTAAACAGAGGAATACGCTAATCAGGCTAAAAGCATATTAGTGAAAATAATTAGTATAAGGTAATAATAAATAGCCGTACTGATAATAAATAATGGACTTCTTTTATTTATTGTATTTTTAAGAGATTAGAAATTTAAAAACTTTTTAATTAAACCATGCACGTTTGCCGTTTCCTGACGTATTTTAAAGTAGATGCTGATTGGTGGGGTGAAACGATGAAAAAGGTAGAGGATTGTAAATTTTTGAGTGGAAGTTTTGTGGAGGATAGAATTAGGGAAGCGTTTAAGAAAAATGAGTATTGTCAGCTTTTTGAGCTGAGTTGTAAGTATCCAAAAGAGGCTGTTCAGTTTGCGCCATATCAGACGTTAAAGACGCGTTTAAAAGAACGAATTAAAGAAGACATGCGTTATCAAATACTAGATCGATTTAAAGTTGAAACGATCGAACATCTTCCATATAAATATGTAGAGGAGCTTGAAAACTTTATCAATCATGAGTATTGTCCATCAAAAGGACTAGTCAAAGAAATTTATAATTTAAGTTTATTTTATGATTCTGTTCGTCTAAGAACGGGTTTAAGGTTAGATGAAACAAGTGTGAAAGGAAATTATAAGCGTGAGCTAACCTTCTCTGAAGATTTAAGACGAATTATTGATGCAGAATTTTAAAGGCGTTAGATCGTAGGTCTAACGCTTTTTCGACGTTTAAATTTCCAATTTTATGTCATCACACACGCGAGGTTACTTGACTTGTCATAAGATAATATCACTCAAAGACACTAATAGTAAAAAATTCTCGAGGTGAAGCAGTATGGAAAGCAGTAGTCAATTAACTGAGTCTAAAATGATGCAAGTCTTAGAGTGGGGGTATGAAAAAGCAATTCAAGGACTTCCTGGTATGGAGTCGGCAGAAGAGTTAGCTAAACGTTATCTTGAAAAGTATGACACCGTTGATGAATCCATTGATACCTTCATCAATTGGCAGTGTGCAAAATGTGCAACCAGTGGATTTATCACTGGATTAGGGGGACTATTAACATTACCAGTTGCCATTCCAGCTAACATTAGTTCCGTTATTTTTGTTCAAATTCGAATGATTGCAACTATTGCAAAAATGAGAGGATATAACCTCAAAGATGATCAGGTTAAAACATTAGTTTTTGTCGCTTTAACGGGTCAAGCGGCGACAGATATTTTAAAACAAGCTGGGATTACGATTGGCTCAAAAGTTGGGATAAATTTAATTAAAAAAATGCCAATGAAAGTCATTTACCAGATTAATAAAAAAGTAGGATTTCGCTTAGTAACCAAATTTGGCCAAAAAGGGATCATTAATTTAGGAAAATTAGTCCCTATTGTTGGTGGTGTTATCGGTGGAACGGTTGACACCGTTGGAACCTTAACTGTCGGAAAAACAGCTAAAAAACTCTTTATTTAACTATTCAGCCCCCGTAATATGTAAAAAAATGACGCCTTGCGTCATTTTTTTTGTTTAATATTCGGTCATTTTAACGGATACAATCTGTTCATTTTCATTAATATCATTAAATAGTGTTGTAGCATCCAGTGTTTTACGAAGTTTTTTGGTTGAGAAATTGAAGGATATTTCAGTGATATCGTCATGTAAACCAAGAAGTTCTAAATCAAGAATATGCGCATGATACTTTTTTGCCGTAGCATTTAAATGCTGTAAGGTTTCATTTAATTGATGACATTGAAGATTAATCGAAAAGCGGCGATATTTTCCGAAGGGAATGAACGTGGAAGCATGTTCGAAAACAGTGAGCGTTAAGATAACCGCTACAAATCCAATAATGGAGATGGCGTAGGCTCCTGATCCAACGGCAAGTCCTAAACAAGCTACGACCCAAAGACTAGCGGCTGTTGTTAATCCTTTAATGGTGGTTCCTTCTTTTATAATCGTTCCCGCTCCTAAAAAACCGATACCAGAAATGACTTGAGCACCTAAACGAGAGGGATCAACGTTAAATTCGGCTCCAATATGAGTAGCATTAAATGCTCCAAGTTGCATGATGGCACAGGAACCCACCGCAACAAGCATATGAGTTCGTAATCCGGCGGGACGATGCGTACTTTCTCGTTCCCATCCGATGAGACCACCAATAAACATGGCTAGTAAAGTGCGAAAAGTAATATTGATTAAAAGTTGATAGTTCATTAGTGTTTCCCCCACATTTAAAACGGTTTATGTTTTACGATATGAAAAATAAAAGTCAAATAGAACGTGCAATTGTTTGAAGTGATGATTTAGATCATCTCTCAGAAGTTTTTTTGCTTGATGAAATCAAGTATAGTTTCTTGATTCTGCTCCACACTACTTTTGAAAGGAGTGTTGTTATGCAAAATCAAACCCAAGTGGTGAATTTAAATTTTTTAAATGATCGTAAAGAAATCGTGACTTCTAATGAAAAGTATAAATGCGTCTATTTTAATTTTGAAGTTGGAGATGGATTAGCCAAACATCATCATGACGGATATGCGACAGTGCTCGTGTTAAAAGGTGCCGTGAAGATGACCTTTGAGACAGAGAATGTTCCACTGGCAGATGAAAATGTTTTTGAATTAAGCGAGAATATGATGTTATCGTTTGATGCGCGTGTTGTTCATGACTTAGTGGCAAAAGCACCATCACAAGTTTTAGTGACGATTTCAGAACGTCTAAGTTAAGAAGTGAGAACTCTCACTTCTTTTTTTATGTATGAAGATCCGACAAAATACCACATAATAAGTGTATCTAAGCTATGGCGAGGTGGGATCATGAATTTATATAATTTTATGAATGAGATTGATGAAACCATTTTAAATCGAGGGCTTCTTTATTTTAAAGATGGTCATGTGCTAGGAACAAAAGTGTTATCAAATGGATGGGTGGAAGTGTTGGTGGTAGGGCATGATGACTATACGGTCAGCGTTCAACTAGCAGACGACGGTACCATCTTAAAGGCAAATTGTGCATGTCCGTACCGAGGAGGTCCGATTTGTAAGCATGAAGTAGCTGCTTTTTATTCCCTCTCTCATTCCTTTACTCCAAAAGAAAGTCCTTTAGCCAGTCTTTTAAAAAGTTTATCGATCGAAACATTGGTGGCAGAGCTTTTAAAAGTGGCAGATGAAAATCCAATGATTTATGAACGGTTGATGGCCTATCAGCAACCACAGGATCAATTAGCAACGTTTGAAAGACAGTTAGAGGAAATGGTGGCTAAACATATTCAGTTCGGTCATGAGATTTCAGGAAAAGCGGTGCAGCACTTCGTTGATGATTTATATGAGTTGCTAGGGCAGATAAAAGAGCAAGCGTCTGTTCAATTAAAGGTCGAAATGATGCTTTTATGTCGAGAGGAATGTGAGGGAGTCGATAATCAAATTGATGATTCAGATGCCATTTTTTCTGAGTTTTTAGGGGAGTTACATGCTCAGTTGCAAAGCCTTATTTTTGCGACCATCGATTATCATCAAGACATTGATGAGGTTTATTCATTATTGATGAGTCGATTACAAAAAAATGCTACATGGGTTGATTTTGAACTCCTTGATTTATTGTCGGAGTATGGGCGAGACCCACAATACTTACAACAGATGATTGAGTATATTGAAACGATGGTTGAAGTGGTTGAAGATAAGGTGAAAGGGTCTTTGTATAAAGTGTGGTATGAATTACTGGCGAAGTATCAGGAAGAAAGTTTAGATGCGTTCCTCGAATGTCATGCGGATGTGCCGGTCTTAACCGAATTTCGAGTGGAGCAATTCGTTTCGCAAGCAAGGTATGAGGAGGCTATTCCGTTGATTTTAGAGCTTGAAGCGTTTGAAGAAAATCGTTTTGATGCGACATGGAAACTGTATCGCTATACGATTTATGAAAAAATGAAAGATATAGAGGGGATGAAAAAACTGGCGTATGAGCTCTTTGTTGGAGGGAATTTTGATTACTATGCGAAATTAAAAAAACTTTATGGGGAGGCGTTTCCTTTCATTTATGAATCCCTAAAATTAGAGATGCGACGATTAGATAAGCAGGAGCTTTATTTGAAAATGATTGAAACAGAAAAAGATCAAGAGGCACTGCTGGCTTATGTGAAAGAGGACTTACGTTACATTGAAAGGTTTGCAAGTTTACTTTGGGACACATTTGAAACAGAGGTGCACCATTTATATGAGCAGTATATTAAACAGGAACTCATGAAGGTTAGTCATCGAAGTGGTTATCGTCGAATCTGTGCCATTTTCAGACGATACCGTCCCTTTACAACCGATGAGGCGTATGAGACACTTATTCATCAATTAATCGCGATGTACCCCCGACGACGAGCCTTGATTGAGGAATTACAGTGTTTACTTCACGAATTAGAGGAAGAAAGCTCAAATCAGCATGTCGAGCAACTATCAATAGATATCGCTTAAAAAAAGATGACCTGAAAAGGTCATCTTCTTTTAGTTATTCATGGTCATATAGTTAATCACAAAACTATGAACTAGCTCGTCTTCACTGGCAAATGAGGTTTTATAGTAAGTATGATAGTTAAAGGATTGAATGTAAACATTCGGGTTATCTTTCAGCCAGTTGTTGACGGTCTTCACCAAAATCTCTTCCCCTGCTGTGCTTGAAAAGATTTTAATCATAGAGACTCCTCCTTTAACAAATGAGATAATACATTATATGTGTCAAAAGTCCAAAAAATGCTTCATCTTTTGTATGAAATTGATGGATTTAGGATTATAATAGAATAATTAGTTAGAAATGAGGCGTTAGTATGAAGAAGTGGATTTGGATATTGAGTAGTTTAGTGCTATTGATCATCGGGGGTGTTTATGTCAATCGTCATCTTCCCGAATGGATGATTAAAGGTGGACTCGCGTATGTACAGCAAACGGATTATGCGTTAATCTTAGAGTCAGATAAGGTTTCGCTGAATGCAGACCAAAAGGCTGTGGCCAAAGACGTGTTGCAAACAATGACCTATGATGTGAAAGGAACCCGTCTTTTAGGGGATGAAGCGTTTGTGACTGTTGAGGTGACGCTTGTTGATTTAATGCAGCTTATTGTGGATGAAAAAGAAGCGATTTTTAAAAATACGTTATCGGATTGGAAACAAACACTGAATGATTTATTTAATCAGCGAATAGAAGGGGTTGTCATTCGACAGTTAGCACTTGTTTTAGAGCAGACAAGTGAGAAGCCGATGACAACTGTCACGATTGAGGTTCCCTTTGTTCGAGAATATCTATGGTGGAAACCTGTGATGACGAAAGAATGGATCGAAGCCATCGTACACGATTATTTAACGCACGAATAGGGAGCGGATGTGTCGCATATGCTTTTTTTAGAGGAGCGTGATGCGCATGAAATTAAGTCGCACCGATTTATTTTGGGGAATTGCACTTATAGTGATAGGAATTGGGTTTGGTGGAGAAGCGTTAGGATTATGGAATTTTGAAGTGTTTTTTAATGGCTGGTGGACGTTATTTATTATTGTGCCTTGTCTAACCAATATGTTTGAATCAGGAATTAAGCGATCAAATACCATTGGTTTGACGATCGGTAGTTTGTTGTTATTATCGAGTTGGAATGTGGTACCAGAGGAGTTAGTTGTTCCTCTTTTATTAGTTGTCATTGGGGGTGTTTTAATTTTTATCCGTCCCTGGTCTGACAGAAATGATTAATCATTTCTGTCTTTTTTAGTTGCTTTTTAGGGACAAGGGGAGTAAGATAAACATATATTAATTAAAAATAGACACCGGTTGAAACTTTATAGAAGAGTTTCCCTATGGGAACACCGAAGGAGTCATACTATCAGGTACTTGTTAGCAAGTGAGGACTGTAAAGTGGACGGAACTCTGGAGAGACCTATTGATTAGGCGCCGAAGGGGCAAGGCAGTGATGCTCAATCTCTCAGGCAAAAGGACAGGGATATTATCGACTTTTTTGAGACGCTTTTTTTAGCTGCCTCAATTTTTCGTTAATGCTAACTCCAGAGTCATCTTTTTAGGATGGCTCTTTTTTGTTAGTTAGGTGAATAAAAGTGCTCTTGAAAAAGAAACATCCCTTCTTTTTTAGGCAACCCGTCGGGTGTGGAAAAAAGGAGACGATTGTATGATTCAATTTTTAGACCAGTTAGATAGTTTTATTTGGGGACCCCCTCTACTTGTGTTATTAGTCGGAACAGGAATCATGTTAACCATTCGTTTAGGATTGATTCAGGTGACTAAACTTCCTCAAGCGTTAAAGCTGATTTTTAAATCTGATGATTCGGGTGAAGGTGATATTTCTTCATTTGGTGCGTTGTGTACCGCTTTAGCGGCAACGGTTGGAACTGGAAATATTATTGGTGTGGCCACAGCTTTAGCAGCAGGAGGACCAGGTGCATTATTTTGGATGTGGTTCGCGGCTTTCTTTGGAATGGCAACGAAGTATGCTGAAGGTGTTTTAGCGATTAAATATCGTCAGCTTGATGAGAATGGTCAGGTAGCGGGTGGCCCAATGTATTATATTACAAACGGAATGGGTGAAAAATTCAAACCGTTAGCGATTTTCTTTGCGTTTAGTGGGGGCTTAGTCGCGTTATTTGGAATGGGGACATTCACGCAAGTGAATGCCATTACGAGTAGTATTGAAAATACGTTACATCTTCCAGCTGAGGGAGTTGGTCTCGTGTTAGCACTATTAGTGGGGATTATCACTTTTAGAGGCATTAACTCGATTTCAAAGGTGGCAGAAAAAGTGGTACCTGTTATGGCAGCCTGTTATCTTATCATCTGTGTCACCATTTTAGTGATCAATCACGCTTCACTTCTCCCAGCTTTTGAACTGATTTTTAAAAGTGCATTGACCCCAACAGCAGCGGTTGGTGGATTTACGGGAGCAACGGTAGCGATGGCCATTCGAAATGGAGTTGCGCGCGGGGTCTTCTCAAATGAGTCCGGACTTGGAAGTGCACCGATTGCAGCGGCGGCAGCGAAAACAGAGTGGGCAGCTGAGCAAGGATTAATTTCCATGACAGGAACATTTATTGATAGTTTAATTATTTGTACGTTAACTGGATTAACACTCATGGTCACAGGCGTTTGGCAAATGTCTGATGTTGCCACAGGAGCGTTAACAGAAACCGCGTTCAATACAGTTTTACCAACGATTGGAGGACTTCCATTAGGATCCGTATTATTAATGGTTTGTTTATCATTATTTGCTTTTACCACAATTTTAGGTTGGAACTATTATGGAGAGCGTTGTTGTGAGTTCTTATTCGGCGTGAAAAGTATTATACCGTATCGTTTGATTTTTGTTTTAATGGTAGGACTTGGAGCTTTTCTACAACTGGAGGCTGTGTGGTTAATTGCTGATATCGTTAATGGATTAATGGCACTCCCAAATTTAATTGCGATTGTCGCTTTAAGTGGAGTCGTTGTTGCCGAGACAAAAGCTTACTTTGAACATCTTCAAGAACGCAAGCAACAATCAGTGGAATCTATCCAAGCGATGGAGGATTAATTTTATCATTTAATAAATAAAATCAGGTGTAGGAGTGAAAAGAACCGGATCACATTTATTAAATGTTGAGAAAGGCCTTATAAAATAAGACAAAATGACTATAAAATTTTTATGTTTGTAAAAAAAAACTTGAATTTTCAAATTTATTTGCGATAATAATATCAATATTCAAAAGAGAAAAAGGAGGATGAAAATATGAAAAAGTTACCGTTAATTGCACGCATTGTGATATGGCTTTTAATCGGGATTGGTCTGGGGGTGATCTGTCGCACCACGGCGTTTGAACTACCGATTGCTATGACGGCAACCTTTCGTACTTTGTTTGGAGCCTTCTTATCTTTTGTTATACCGTTAATTATTCTTGGACTGATTATTCCTGGAATTGCTTCCCTTGGACGTCAGTCAGGTAAAGGGTTATTATTAACAACTGGGTTAGCCTATGTGTCAACGATTTGTGCAGGATTAACTGCTTTTGTGATTGGGAAGGTTTTTTTACCCATGTTTACAAGTGGTCTAGGCTTATTACCCAGTGAGGGTTCTTCGGTGTCACCTATCTTTACCATTGATATTCCAGTACTGATGAGTGTCATGAGTGCTTTAGTTCTCGCTTTTATTTTAGGGATTGGATTAGGTGCTAACAAAGATAGTGTGTTATTAAAAGTTTGTCAAGATTTCAGTGATATTATGATGGGGGTGATCGGTAAGGTGATTGTTCCTATCGTACCACTTTATATCGGTTCCGTTTTTTCAGAATTAAGTTATAGTGGAGAAATTTTTGTAACCATCAAATCATTCTTAATGGTTTATGTTGTTTTATTCTTATTACAAGTTGGTTATTTACTAATTTTATATAGTGTGGCTGGAGGGATTAAACGTAAAAATCCATTTGCTTTATTAAAGAAAATGTTACCTGCTTATTTGACCGCTATTGGAACACAATCTTCGGCTGCAACGATTCCTGTAACACTTGAATGTACAAAATCAAATGAAGTAGATGAGGAAATTTGTGAGTTTGTCATTCCATTATCAGCTACGATTCATATTGCAGGTGATACGATGACACTTGTGCTCACATCTATGGCGATCTTCTTTATGAATGGTCAAGTGCCAACGTTAGCACAATATATCCCGTTTATTTTCATGATTGGTGTGATTATGATTGCTGCCCCAGGAGTACCAGGTGGAGGTGTCATGGCTGCTTTAGGTTTATTAGAGTCAATGCTTGGATTTGGAGCACTTGAAACCCCATTAATGATTGCCTTACATGCGGCACAAGATAGTTTCGGAACAGCGACAAATGTCACAGGAGATGGAGCTATGGCCATTTTTGTTGAGAAATTGATGAAACGCTCAAAAGAAAAGTCAACTCAAGCAGTTGGCGTTGAACCAGTTATTCACGATTAGTGATTAAACCAGTTACGGAAAGTAACTGGTTTTTTTATGTTTAATAGATATATTTTCCTTCTTTTTCGACCATACTACGATGGAATCAATAGGAAAGGGTGGTAGGGTATGGACTTATCGAATTATGAGTCTTTACGTGCATGCTCAGCCGATGAGGTGCTTCATCAATTAAGGCAAGCAAATCAAAAGTTAGAAATTTATGCTGCGGAGATTAATCCTGAACTTTTTGTCAATTTACAATTACCAACATTTCCAAAAGCAGATGTCATCATGTCTAAAGAAGTCTTAACCGTTTCAGATGATGAGTTTTTAGCGTTATTTCATCGTGTTTTTTATGAATCTTTACAGGTTGAAATCGATTTGAAAGAAGAGAAACGAATTAAATACTTAAAAGGTTGGTGCCTGTTAGCGATTGTGTGTGTTTCCATTTTATTCATTAGTTTTAGTCAAAACCAGGAACTCAAAGTTTTAATGTTTATCATCGTCATAGCACTTTGTGTGTGTTTATATGAGTTACTTAAACATAAAACGAAGTTATTTGTCTCAGACATTAAACGACGAACGAATTTTAAGGTGATGGCGGATAGCTTCCTTGGATTTTTACCAACCGTTTATATTATTGATCAACAGATGTACATTGGAGCTAATTTGTTAAAACGTCCATGTAGTATGGAGTTTTATTCTGTTGAATCTGAAGCTGAGCAACAACAGCTAAAATCAATCTATGAGCATTATGTGATGGCTAATAGACGCATTCAAGATGAGTTTATTATTGGTCAATATTTCGAACGAATGCATTCGGATGAGCTGTCTAGTATGAGTTGGCAAGATTAGATTATCTAAGAACTTAAGCTACGTTGATATATAAGTCCAGATAAGTTTTTTACATCGTAAAAACTTTTAGCTGGACTATAGTCTGCCTTGAACGGCATGATCATCCCATATTTCGGTTGCTGTATTAAACGTAGAAAACATTTCTGTTTGTATATAGGCAATCTAATCAGAGACTTTTTTGATCATTAGTTTTTGTTTAAGAGGTTATTTTTGAGCGATTCATGTTTAGTATTTGCTATATTAGAATACTTTTTTGAGGAGTCGAATTAATTTATGAAAGTATTAGGTTATAAAAACTAATTATCAAATTGAATAGAAGTAAATCATTAATGAGGAAAGTAATTAAATCTATTGTTGAAAAAACAAATCCATATTTTTATATAATGTTGAAAAAAAGTCGAAATAATGTAAGGGATTAAAGAAATGAATTTAGATACTCATGTGAGGAATAAAAACAAATCGCTTGTAAAATGATGTCAAATTGAGTAAACTATTATTATTTGATAAAATATATTGGAGGTTATTGCGACTCATGCAAAGTACATTTTTTACAGATTTTTTATATTTAACAGATATTAAGACGATTCTTTTTATCGTTGTGTTATTTGCTTTATTCTTTGTAATGAAGCAAATGGAGAAAAAGAAAGTTAAATTTTCAACGCGTATGTTATCTGCAACTGGAATCGGATTGGTCTTAGGACTTTTAATTCAAGTAGTCGGGGGATTCCCAGATGCACCACTTGAGGTGCCATTCATTGCAGAAATTAATAAATGGTATGGACTATTTGCTAATGGATTTATGGATTTATTAAAAATGTTAGTTATTCCATTAATTTTCGTCTCAATCATGCGTGTTATTATTAACATGAAACAAGGTGAAAATTTAGGGAAATTAACAGCTCGTACGTTAGGTCTTTTACTTGGAACGACTGCTATTGCAGCGATGATTGGATTAGTGGTCGGTAACTTATTCCAATTAGGTGTGAATTCACACTTAGTAGCTGGAGAGGCAACGATTCGTGAAGTAAGTTCACTTGTAGATACGTTACGTGGATTATTACCATCTAACCCAATCGCATCGATGGCAAATGGAAATGTTGTTGCGGTTGTGATCTTTGCAGCCTTCTTAGGACTTGCTACAAAGCGTCAAACGAAAAAATATTACGATATTGTCAAGCCATTTATTGATTTAGTTGAAGCTTTTTATAAAATTATCTTAAGTGTTGCGATGACAATCATTAAATGGATGCCATATGCTGTTATTGCCTTACTTGCGAATACGATTGCAGGGCGTGGAATGGCTGCTCTTGGGGAAGCTATCGACTTTATTTTAGCTACATATATTGGTGTGGCCTTAATGTTTGTCGTACATTTAATTTTAATTGCCTTAAGTGGATTAAATCCATTCCGTTATGTGAAAAATGTTTTAGATGCCTTAGTTTTAGCTTTTACGTCACGTTCATCACTTGGAACATTACCAGTAAGTATTGAAAAGTTAACTGATAATGTGGGACTAGATAATGGGACAGCAACGTTTGTTGGAAGTTTAGGTTCAAATGCCGGAATGAACGGATGTGCTGGAATTTATCCAGCTTTAGTGGCCATTACAGTAGCCAATATGACAGGAACACCAATTGATATGACATTTATCGTTATGTTAGTGATTGTCATTGCCTTAGCTTCATTTGGTATTGCTGGTTTACCAGGTTCTGCAACAATGGCTATTTCAGTTGTTTTATCAGGAATGGGAATGGGAGAATACTTCCCATTAATTGCAGGGATTATTGCGATTGATCCAATCTTAGATATGGGACGCACGATGTTAAATGTTAATGGAACATTAACAACGGCAGTTTTAGTTGGAAAATCATTCAACAAAATTGATCAGGATGTTTACTACGGACGTAAACAAGTCGTGACAGAAGAATAATAATAAAAGACGGATCGTTTCATTTGAAATGTTCCGTCTTTTTAGTTTCTTAGGCTTTCATTTCTGTGATTCCCATATCCAGTAATTGAAGTTTAATGGATCCAATTTTTGAATCTTTAGCGACTTCATACTTTGTTGGTTCAATAGGTTCTAAAGCACCAACGATATCGATAATCTCATGGTTATCTGATAATCCTTGTGTCGTAATCACTTTGTAGCAGGCAATGATTTCTTTATCTTCTTGATGTTCAATTTTAGTGTATTCCGTATAGCTATTGGCTGAGACTTCATTCCATGCGTGGAAGAATTCGATATTAAAGTTTAAAGCTTTTAAATGCTCACGGAAAATATCGATGCGTTCAATTAGATAGGCATCTTTTAAATCGTCTAATTCAATCGTCATTAAGTCATTTAAAAAGGTTTGTTGTTCTTCCTTTGTTGCCAAACGTGTTTGATTATCTTCATCCATTGTTAATTGTTGTTGATAACAACCATATACTTTCGTATTTAATTGGATTTTCCATTCTGCTTGCATTGGTTTAACTCCTACATCTATTAGTTTTTCTGATTGTATTTTACTATATTTTTGGTTAAATGAGTAGGAAATGTTAGTTATGAATGATGATTATGGTGATTAGTTTCTCTTTAGTCATAAAATTGTGATGGGTATCCTCAAAAGTCAGTAATTTTATAGGGGGAAAGAAGTGATAGTAGATAACTATTTACTTTTATGAGTGTTTTAGAATTTTATTAAATGATATTAAAAACATCGAAACTTTAGGATTTCGATGTTTTTAATTGGTCAATGAAATTAAAGAAGCTTTGTAAGCTTGAAAGATGATGGGTTTCTGTAATTCGTCCTTTTAATCCATTGATAAATGCTTCGGTGTACATAATCGGAGCGGGACGCGACTTACTGTATCGGTATCCATTTTCTTGCATCATGCATCGTAAATAACGTTCGTGATAAAGAGATGAGGTCGATACGAGACGACGACTTAGATCATTTTCCATATATTCAGGATCACTGGAAGAGACGTTGTAATGTGTTAAAAATGGTAAAAACTTTTCACTAGGTTGCGCTGGGAAAAAGTCACGATTTCCAAGTAACCAGGTTTCGAGACACTTATTTTGAACAAAGATGACAAATGGGCAAGTTAGAGGTTTCGGATAATTTTTGATTTTTTGGGTGACGATTTCGGTTCGCCTTTCTGTGCCCTCCTCATCACCATCTAAGAAAATTAAGAGGTAGTCAATTTTTTGAGTGTCATTAATCGTCTCAATCGTTTGTCCGAGGACATTTTTTGAAGGGGACGTTGCATCGGTTCCAAGTATTCGCGGATAGCCCAGTCCACTAAAAATAACATATTGATTTTCTGTCATCTCATCGATCGTCGGTGCCCGAGTGATAGAGGGAAGTAAGAGTGGAATCCAGTGATCAATAATTTTATGGCCGGATTTTCCATCTTCAACGAGAATGTAGAGATTCATGTTATAAGACCCCCTCAAATTCTAATCGATTCATTAATTCAAAAAAGGCATCATATCTCGTTTTTCCGATTCCGAATTCTTCAGCTGATTGGGCATGGATTGTCGATTGTTCTCTTGTGATAATCTGCCATGATTCACTCGGAATATTATTGATGATATAGGGATGATGACTACTTAAAATCAGTTGAAGATCTTCACGTGCGACTATTTGTTCGAGTAAAGGTCCCATACAGTTTAACCCGAGTCCATTTTCAAATTCATCAATCAAGAGTAAAGATCCAGATTCGCTTAAAATCACTTCAGTTAAATAATAAAAAGTTTTAAGCATTCCATCTGATAGAGTTTCGATGCTTAACCATTCACCACTTTTTTCTTTGAAGAAAAGGTGAAGAGCAGATTGAGGGGTACATTGGACTTGAATATCTTCAATCGAATCAAAGATAAGTTGAAAAATTGAGAGAATCTCTTCTTTTTGCTCGTTACTTGCAAGGATAAACCGTTTGGTGAATGAATTCGTTTGTCTGATTTGATTGATAGGTTTCATCAAGTTAATAGAAGGAAGTTGGGTGATTAAATCTGAGGGAGCATCTAATAATGCTTCATTGCACCAAAGTCGAATGATAACCGGATGATGATCTTCTATATAAACGAAGTAATGATAGTGTTGATGGTTTAACTCAAAGCGTAATTCATACTCTCCATCTTCAAGGTCGGATGAAGATTGCCCCATTAAAAGTTTAAAAAGGCTATCGATATAGGTCAAAACTTGACTTTTTCCAGAACCTGAGACTCCGACTAATAACGTGAGCGGATGAAATGATGAAAGATTAACACAAAGTCCCGTTGCACTACTCGCACGCAATGACTCCAATCGCACAGTGATCGCCCCCATTTTATTTTTACTTAGTATAAGATATGAAAAAATGAGTTAAAGTGTGAATTGCCCGTATTTCTTAAGATTTTCTTAATAAAGAGGTAAACGACAAAAAAAACAAAAATCTACAAATTTGTATGTTATAATTAAGGAAAAAAATCAGGAGGCATCGAGGAATGGGAAAAAAAAATAAAGTAAAAATCATGCTTATAACTCTGGTTGTTGTTGTAATTGGAGTTGCAGGATTTTTTATGTGGAAGAGTGGACCGTCTAATAATGGATTAATCGCCTATGTGGATTCGGTTTCAACGATTACAGATCTTGGGAGTGGAACTGGATTAAATAATCGATATAGTGGGGTAGTAGAGCCACAGGAAACGATTGAAATTAATCGTAATCAAGAGCGACAAGTCAAGGAATTGTTTGTGAAAATCGGTGATAAAGTTGAGGAAGGTACAGAACTTTTTGCTTATGATACAGATGAAATAAGTTTAAGTTTAAGTCAAGCCGAATTAGAGTTAGAGCGCTTGGGGGCATCTATTATAAGTTTAAATGAGCAAATTAAATTATTAAACTCACAAAAAGCTTCAGCACCCGAAGATCAAAAATTAGACTATACGTCACAGATTTTAAATACTGAAAATGACTTAAAACGCGCAGAGTATGATAAAAAAAGTAAAGAAGTTGAAGTTGCGCAATTAAAAGCTTCACTAGAAAATTCAGTCGTGAAAAGTACCGTTTCAGGAGTGGTGAAATCAATTAGTGAAAATGGATATGATATGTATGGTCAGAATGAAGCATATATTACGTTATTATCAACGAAAGATTATCGAATTAAGGGAAAAGTGAGTGAGCAAAATATTTGGCAATTACAAGCTGAGCAACCGGTTATTATTCGTTCGCGTGTGGATGAAACACAAACATGGAGTGGTATGATTACGCATGTCGATTTAGAAAATACAAAGTCTAACAACAATAATAATTACTATGATAGTAATGGTGAGAGTGGAAGCACTTATCCGTTTTACATTGAGCTTGACTCAGCGAGCGGTTTAATTTTAGGACAACATGTTTATATTGAATTAGACAATGGACAAGATGAGGTGAAAGAAGGCGTTTGGTTATATGACTATTATCTTGTCCATGAAGAAGATGGAGATTATGTTTGGGTTGCCACAGAAAATGATAAATTAGAAAAACGTAAAGTTACACTGGGTGAGCTAGATGAAGAATGGATGCGATATGAAATTTTAGATGGTTTAACAGTAGATGATTACATTGCTTTTCCAGATGACCGTTTAAGTGAAGGAATGTCTTGTGAGCGAATGCTAGGATCAGGAGGATATTTATCAATGGAGGAGTCAGATTTCAAAGAAGGATTTGAAGGAGATTTTAAAGAAGAATTCAATGAAGAAGTTGAAGGGGAGTTCGATGAAGGTATTGAATCTGAGGTCATAGAAGAAACTGAGAGTACAACCATTTCACCGTCTTCAACGACAAGTCAAAGTGCCAGTAAACAATAGGGGGGAGGCTGAGCAATGATTTTACAGTTAGAAAATATTAATAAACACTATTTACAAGATAAACTTGAAGTCCCTGTCCTAAAAAATATTACGTTTGAAGTGGAAGCGGGAGAATATGTCGCCATCATGGGACCTTCAGGATCAGGAAAGTCAACCTTAATGAATATATTAGGTTGCTTAGACCTCCCTTCATCAGGAAGTTATCATCTTAATGGATTAGATGTTTCAAAATTAAATGATGTACAGTTATCAGATTTAAGATTAAAAGAAATTGGATTTGTTTTTCAAAGCTTTCAATTGTTATCACGCCAAAGTGCGCTTGAGAATGTAGAGTTACCATTGACTTACGCTGGTGTTTCAAAACAGGAACGTCGTCAACGAGCGACGTTGGCTTTAGAGCGTGTTGGATTAGGTGAACGATTACACTTTAAACCGACTCAGCTTTCAGGGGGACAAAAACAACGTGTTGCGATTGCAAGGGCGATGGTAAATAATCCAAGCATTTTACTAGCGGATGAACCGACAGGTGCATTGGATAGCAAGTCTGGTGCGCAAATTATGTCACTTTTTAAGAAGCTAAATGAAGAAGGCGTCACAATTGTAATGATTACTCACGATCGTGCAATTGCAGACCAAGCTCAGCGAAAGATAGAAATTTTAGATGGAGAGATTGTTTATCATCCAGAGAGAGGGGGCGTGGATCGATGAAAAAAGCACCTTTAATAATTGGCGCTTCGTTGCTTTCATTTGGTTTGATTGGTGGAGGAGTTTATGCTTATCAGCAACTAAGTAGCGGCTCAGCGATTGAGGTACAACCTGTTGCGTACATTAGTACGTCATGGTGGGGCGACGTGAATGAATCAGATGGTTATGTTACATCGGATATGACACAAGAGGTCATGCTTCAAGATCGCAAGGTAATCAAAGAGGTACTGGTTCAAGAAGGACAACAAGTATCGATTAACGATCCATTGTTAGTTTATGATAGTACGTTAGTTGAGTTGGAACTTGAAATGCAGCGACTAACTATCGAAAGTTTAAAAGTAAACATTGATTCAGCTAAACGTCAGTTACAAAAATTAAATTCAACTCAACCGATTGCAAAAAGTGAAGGAAACCCAGTGACCACAATGCCCGTGTCATTAACAAGAACACGAACAACAGAAGGAGAACAAGAAGAAGTTTTAACCTATGCCACAGCGTTAACACCTCTTGAGGATGGAACTTATTCTTTAGAAGTTAAAGCTTCAGCCAAGTTAAATGTGTCATTCTTATATCGTTTAAAGGGGTTAGATGAAGTGGGACAAACTCAAATTTCACAACCGATTCAGTTAAGTTTGACTCTTTTATCGGATGATGGATCACAACCAATGATTAAAGTATTAGATGGATCAAGCTTAGAAATTCCAGCAGAGTTTATTGAAATAACAGTTAGTGACTATTTTAAAGAAAGTATACCTGATGAACCTGAACAAAACCAACCAGATCATGAGGAGAAGCCTGATCAAAAACCAGAAGAAGAACCAGAACAGCCGATATATCCAGATCAGGAGCCTGAAGAGGAACCTGATATCTCACCAGATCTCCCTGATTTACCACAAGAAGGGTATACTAAAGAGGAGTTAGCACAATTAATTCAGGAAAAAAAGACAGAGATTCAAACATTAGAACTTGATTATAAAGAGGCACTTCTAAAAGAAGAGAAGATTAAAAAAGAAATTGAAAATTTAACGGTTCGTAGTAGTGTTAACGGAGTGGTCAAAAAAGTTGGCGATCCAAGTGTCGGTTCGATTGAAGGATCAGCATTTATTGTTGTTAGTAGTGATAGTGGCCTTTATTTAAAAGGAACGTTAACAGAATACCAATTAAATGAGGTGGAACCTGGACAAATGGTAGAGGTGATGTCATGGGATACAGGAAATAGTTATATTGCTTCTATCACAGAGATATATCCATACCCAGTCGATGATCCGTATTCGTATGGGAATCAAAATGTTTCTAAGTATCCTTTTGTCGCTTATATTGAAGATGCCACCGATTTAAAAAATAATATGTCTGTTTCGGTTCGAGTTCAAGAAAACGTTGAAAATTCAAATGCTTTATATTTAGACATGGCTTACATTGGTGATGAAAATGGACGCAAGTTTGTCTATAAAGTTGATGAAGACTTCCGTCTGAAAAAGGAATACATTCAAACAGGGAAAGTCATTTATGGTTCGTATATGGAGATTCTTTCAGGTGTTAATGAAGATGATCAAGTGGCCTTCCCATATACTAAAAATATTAAAGATGGTGTCAAAGCTAAAGAGATGACAAATATGTGGGGGTACTAGATATGATAGAAAATATTCAACTATCGTTAAAAGGAATCTGGTCCCATAAAATGCGTTCATTTTTAACTATGCTCGGGATTATTATTGGGATTGCTGCGATTATCGCTATTGTCTCAACGATTAAGGGAACGAATGAACAAATTAAGCAAAATTTAATTGGATCAGGAAATAATGTAGTAAATGTAAAATTAAGCCAAGATGGTTATGAAGTCGATGCAGGACAAGTGCCTTATGGAACTCCTGTGATGACGAGTGATATTTTAGAGGAAGTTAAAGCGATTGAAAATGTAGAAAATGCTTCGTTCTATGTGAGTCGAAGCTATGCTGATAGTATTTATTATCAAAATACGGTATTAGATGGGGCATCAGTGAAAGGAATTGATGAGCATTATTTCCAAACGACAGGATATTTGATTAAACAGGGACGTTCATTTATTCCATCAGATTATGAAGAGTTTCGTAAGGTCGTTATTTTAGATCAAAATGCGGCAACAAGTATCTTCCAAGGAACTGATGCCATTGGAAAAACAATTGAGATTATGGGGGAACCATTTATTGTTGTTGGTGTTGTTTCACTACCAAGTAGCTTCTCACCTGTGATTCATTCGATTGAAGATTATTATATGTATCATCAAGATAACGGTGGAGCCCTTTATATTCCAAATGCTGCTTGGCCAATCGTTTATAGTTATGATGAGCCGCAACATTTAGTTGTTAAGGCAACTGATACGGATGCGATGGGACAAGTCGGGCGAGAAAGTGCAGATTTATTAAATATGTATTTAGGAGACAATAATGTACAATATAAAGCAACCGATGTTTTAGAACAGGCTAAACAATTACAAGAATTAAGTGCCGCAACGAATCAACAGTTGATTTGGATTGCAAGTATTTCTTTACTTGTTGGTGGAATTGGTGTGATGAATATTATGCTCGTTTCTGTTACAGAACGTACGAGTGAAATTGGATTGAAAAAAGCCATTGGAGCCCGAAAAAGTGTGATTCTCACACAGTTTTTAACTGAAGCCGCAGTATTAACAAGTTTAGGTGGTGTCATTGGGGTATTAGTCGGTGTTGGACTGGCTCAAGTCATTTCTCGAATTTCTCAAACGCCAGTGGCCATTAGTGTACCGGCTATCGTTTTATCAGTCATCTTTTCAATGATTATCGGAATTGTCTTTGGATTATTACCATCCATTAAAGCAGCAAACTTAAATCCAATTGATGCCTTACGCTATGAATAGTTAGTTCTAAAAGGTACTCAAACATTTATTTATTAGAATAAATTCATTCATACTAAAACGCTAAAAAGCCTTAGAGAAACGAGCTGAATGGCTCTGTTTTCTAAGGCTTTTTAGTTATTTATCTTTTCTTTTTACCTAGCTTTATTTTTTTCAGTGCTTCTGTTTTAGTTCTTCTTTTATCGTTAGTCATCAATTAAAAGGAGAAGTGAAATAAGATAGTTTGGTCATACAGTGCGTTATCAGTACAACAACTAGCTGTTATTGAAGATAATCTAACGTTTCATGAGTAGGAAATGGAGTTAGAAGAAGATGACGGCAGGGATACAGAAATCCTCTTTTAAGTATAGCTTAACTTATTGTTTAAAGTTTTGGATATGAGTTCTATATATAAACAGAAATGTTTTCTACATTTAATACAGCAACCGAAATATGGAATAGCTATGCCGTGCAAGGCAGACTATAGTCCAGCTAAAAGTTTTTACGATGTAAAAAACTTATCTGGACTTATATATATAAATAGATAAGTAGTCTACCTCTCAAGTAGCAAATAAAAAATACTGATCTGTTTTACCAATCAAGGCAGACTATTGTTCAGGGGTTCCCTGGCATTTTTGAGAAAATGTATCCTCCACTGCTAGGGTATGGGTTCCCTGGCATTTTTGGAGAGAATGTATCTACCTCTAGTATGGCTTAAAAGTTTTTATCATCTGAAAAACTGATTTGGATTTATATAGACTAGAGCCACAGTTGGTATATAATCTTGATTAAAAGAATTTTGTCTTTTCTTATATTTAAAGATAGTGAGAGGCGTGAAACGTTACTAATAAAATGATTGTTTTTTATGAGCTAGACAGGAAAATGAAAAACCACCATCTAATATGGTGGTTTAGTTGAACGCCCTGTTTAAGGGAGTTTTATTTATTCGGTTAAAGCTAACTCTTCTTCGTGAATTTTATCAATGGGTTCATCTTGTTGAACGCTATTTTCAATTTCACGGTAATGATCCATCTTTACACGAAATAATTCTCCATTTGTTGGGGGGGTATAGGTAATAGCATTTGCTCCCGCTGCAATGGTTTCAAGAATTGATTCATCGGTTGGTCCGCCAGTTGCGATAATCGGAATGGTTGGGTATTGTTGGCGAATTTTACGCACAATGCTAGCTGTTTTAGAACCACCACTGACATTTAAGATATCAGCTCCAGCATCAATACGAGATTGAACATCTGTATGTTCAGAAACAACTGTCACGACGACAGGAATATCAATCGTTTCCTTAACGTATTCAATGGTTTCACGAGGTGTGGGTGCATTTAAAACGACGGCAATAGCACCTTGGAATTCGGCATGTAAGGCAATGTTTGCTGAACGCGTTCCATGTGTTAGTCCTCCACCAACACCACAAATAACAGGAATGTCTGAAACGGACATGATCGCTTGAGTAATCGTTGGTTGTGGAGTGAATGGATAGACGGCAATGACCGCGTCTGCATTTGTATTTTTAATAATTGCTACGTCTGTTGTAAAGATAAATGATTTTAATCGTTTACCAAAGATACGGATTCCACTTGCATTTCGAATCACATCTGGGACACGAACGAAATTTTTACGCAAGTTACTCGTTACCTCAGGTACAAGTTTTTCGGGAATATTTACTTTATTCAAACTGTCACATCCTTTCGTAATGTCCATAATTACAATATATTCATTATATCGAAATTGTCTGAAAAAGTTAATAATATCCGATTTTTATTTTATAATTCTCATAGGAATTTCTCGAAATTTACGCTTTTTATAAAAATTTCGCACTCGTTTCCATTATATTTGTCGACAGGTGAAAAAACTTACGTCTGAAGGTGGTCAATTCTAATGATTAGTAGTATACTTGAAAAGGAAAAGAATCCTGTTATATTTCTTTAAAGGGTGCAAAGACTAAGTTTAATACTAGTTTTTGTTCTTTTACTATGTTTATGAGACAGTTGGAGGTGACATCAAGTGGAAGATTCCATTCCCATACGGACAATTAAATTAATCACATGGATGTCACCAAGTGTCGATGACATCGTGTGAGACTATAAGAGGTGATTCGATGAGAAGTGAAGTGAATTTCATTAATTCACTAACAAGTGGCGGGTTTGAGTGGGTTAACTTAATTAATCCCACCCATCAAGAAGTAGAAACATTATGTAAAGCACATGACTTAGAGTATGAAACAGTTATTACAGCACTTGATGAAGAAGAGCGTTCACGTGTTCAAATTGAAGATAACTTTACGATGATTATCGTCGACGTTCCTGTCTCATTTGAGTCTGATACGTATTACTCAACTGTCCCACTTGGGATTGTTAAAACAGATCGCATGCTTTTAACATTATGTACACAAGAGTTAAATGTATTTAGCAAACGCTTAAAAGTCACAACAACAAGTATCAATGCACATATTTATCAAATTTTATATACGATCTCGATTCAATACTTAGGTTATTTACGTGTTATTGAACGTAAGAGTAGCCAAGTTGAGCGTGCCTTACGTCACTCACCACAAAATGAAGATTTAATCGAAATGTTGGACTTACAAAAAAGTTTAGTTTACATGTCTTCATCCCTTCGTTCAAACCAAATTGTATTAGAACGTTTAGTCAAGCTTGAAAAAAATGATACACCGGAAGCTGAAATGTTAGAAGATGTTATCATTGAAAATAAACAGGCGATTGACATGTCAAAAATTTATGGAAACATCTTAAGTAGCAACTTAAATGTCTTTGAAACAATTATTTCAAATAACTTGAATATGGTCATGAAATTTTTAACGGTCGTCTCAGTGATTATTGCGGTTCCAACCGTCGTTTCAAGTTTCTGGGGAATGAATGTTCCCGTCCCATTCCAAGAGAATAAATACGGCTTTTTAATTGTTTCTATTATTTCAGTTATTATTACGATCTTAGCCGGTCTTTACATTAATCGTAAAGAAAACCGACGTTATAAAAATAAATAGAAGAGCCCATCTGCCTTGCAGAGGTTTTTTTCTTTCTTGAGGTGATCACATGAACTTAAATGAACAATTACAACGACAAAAATCTTATTTACATCACCACGGACCCATCTCAATTCAACAACGACTGAAGGCATTAATGCAATTAAAGCAAGCAATTAAGCAGTACGAAACAGAGTTAGAAGAGGCACTGAAAAAAGATTTAGGAAAGTCTTCTTTTGAAGCTTACACCTCAGAGATTGGTTTCATTTATTCGTCCATTGATTATACGATAAAGCATTTAAAGAAATGGGCACGTCCTCGTCGTGTGAAGAGCGATATAGCCCAATTAATCGGAACATCTTCTGTTTATCCATCCGCCTACGGCGTCGTTTTAATTATTGGACCTTTTAATTATCCCGTTCAACTTTTATTAGAACCATTAGTAGGAGCCATTGCAGGTGGAAATGGCGCCATTTTAAAACCTTCAGAGCTTACCCCAACCGTTGAAAAAGTATTAGTTTCATTAATAGAAACAGCCTTTAGTAATGAGTATGTTTCTATTGTAACTGGTGGAGTTGAGATTAATCAGGAACTGCTTGATTTACCATTTGATTATATTTTCTTTACCGGGAGTGTACGAGTTGGTAAAATTGTCATGCAAAAAGCGAGTCAACATTTAACTCCAATCACACTCGAACTGGGAGGAAAGTCTCCGGTGATTATTGATGAGACAGCGAATTTGAAGCGGGCAGCTAAGCGTTTAGCTTGGGGAAAATTTATGAATAACGGTCAGACGTGTGTGGCGCCAGATTATGTCCTTGTTCATCATCAAATCTATGAAGCTTTTTTAGAGGAACTGATTCAAGTGTTGATGAGATTTTATGGTGAGAATCCATATTTAAGTGAGGACTATGGTCACATCGTAACCGTCCAGCATACGAAGCGCTTAGCTCAGCTCATTGAAGAGAACCGCGAAAAGATCATTATTGGAGGTGAGGTAAGACTTGATGAGAGATATGTGTCTCCAACCGTTTTTAAACACGTTTCTCTAGATGATTCTTTAATGGAAGAAGAGTTATTTGGACCTTTATTACCGACGATGAGTTATCGAACGCTTGATGAGATTGATCAGTGTCTAGCTTTGCATCCTAAGCCTCTTGCTTTTTATGTTTTTTCTGAAAATCAGACCTTTGCGAATCATTTGATTCAACGTTATGCCTTTGGAGGGGGATGTATTAATGATGTTGTAACACAGGTAGCATCTAATTATTTACCTTTTGGTGGAGTGGGCCCATCTGGTATGGGGCGTTATCATGGAAAATCAAGTTTTGAGACGTTTACGTATGAAAAAGCGATTGTTAAACGTTCAACGAAGGTTTCTGTTCCACTCGTATTTCCACCTTATCAGAATCGTTTACGATGGATCAAAAAAATCATGAAGTAAGTGATCATCATTTGGCATATTATTTAATAAAGGAGGAGAAAATATGTCGTGTCTAGGAAATTTAATTTGGATGATTTTTGGAGGATTTATTAATGCTCTCATCTGGTGCTTTTTTGGAGCGCTATGGTGTTTGACCATTATTGGGATTCCAGTTGGACTTCAATGTTTTAAACTAGCTAAGTTACAATTTGCACCGTTTGGAAAGGAAGTTGTAACGGTGAATACATCGGGTGGAACTTTTGTTTTAAATATTGTTTGGCTTTTATTTGGTGGTTTAGAATTAGCACTGGTTAATTTAGTTAGTGCGATTTTTCTAACAGTGACAATTGTTGGTATTCCGTTTGCGCGACAAGCGCTAAAATTAGCGATGTTATCCTTAATGCCATTTGGAAAAGAAGTGTTGTAAACGTCTCATATTGGGGCGTTTTTTTATTTTTTTGGTAATTTTTGTTTAAAAATACGGTTCTTTTCTCATACTAAAGTAGGTGATATAATGGAAAAAAGAGTCGTTTATATAGCTTATTTGATTATTGCATTTGTCATTTTTAACTTTTTTTATGGGTTTACCGATTGGGTTGCCTCTTGGCAGATGTGGGATTGGTATCTCATTATTTTACTGTTAACCATTGTGAGTTTACTCATCATTAAATATAAACAAAACCAACGGAAATTAGCGGTGGAGCAGTATGCAAAAGAGAATGATCGACGACGGATTCAGCTAAGTCAGTTGTTACTGTTTGAACAGTTAGATAAATTGAATGATGAACTCTTCCATGAGTTATTACAGCGTTTTTTTGAGCTTCAAGGATATGAAGAGCTTGAAGTCAGCTCGAATCCAATAACATGTGGTTACGATTTTATGATGTGGAATCAGGGACAAAAAATTATAGTAAAATATTTTAAACGCGTTCCGATGATTGAAAACTTATACACGGATCCTGAAGGATTAGATTTTGCTCTTGGCGAGCTAGTGACTTTAAAAGAAATTCGTGAGTTTTATGGAAGTATGAAAGATTATGACATTCAGGCAGATATAGCTATCGCTTTAAGTACGAGTGATTTTGAAGAAGAGGCGTTATTGTTTGCAAGTCGAAATGGTATCAAGTTGATGAATGGTCATGAATTTTATGAGGCACTTAATGGACTAAAGGAGGAAAAGACAACCATTTCTCCTTCACCACAAGTTTCAGTGTCTTGATTTGCTCCTTTGATGAACTGTTTCATACACTATATAAGAAGCAGTGCTTTTGGACATCAAAAAAAATTTGATTTCTGTCGTCATTTTTTGTGAAAGGAATTAAATGATGTTAATGGTAATGCAGCCAATAAATCTTGTAGTCGAACAAAGTAAAGGATGGTGATTAGATGTTTTGGAGTGGTTTTGTAGTTGGAAGTGCGGTGACCTTTATTGAGTTAACTATCTATAGCTGTTTAGTGGTTGCTTCGCGTGCTGATCAACAAATGGAAGAGGAACTTAACCAGGAAAATAAATAGTTTTAATACCCTTGGATAAACTAACAGTAAATTAAAGAATCCGAGGGTGTTTTTTATGAGAGTTCGATTTGGTTATGTTGCGATTGCGATGCGTTTAGATAAAGTTACAAGTTCATCTCCTGTGACATATAAGAAGTATTCATCTATTGAGTCTGAAAGGGAACGTTTAAGTTTACTTAAACGAGTGACTCAATCGAATCTAATTGATTTAATAAAAATTTTAAAGTATAACATTGAAAATGACATTCATTTTTATCGCCTCACGTCAAAACTCATTCCACTTGCCACCCATCAAGATGTGGTATGGAATTATTCAAAAGTGATTCAGACCGAATGTCACGAAGTAGCTAAGTTAATCAAACAGTCTAATATGCGAGTCGATGCGCACCCCGATCAGTTTAATGTCTTAAATAGTGTCAATGAATCGGTTATCGAGTCTTCGATTCGTACACTTGAGCATCAATTAGATTTATTTGATTTATTTGACATGGAGCATGGAAAGCTAGTCCTTCATGTGGGAGGAAAAGCGGGTGGAAAAGAGGCGGCACTAGAACGATTTATACATACCTTTGAGCGGCTACCCTCACGTCTTCAACGGGCACTTATTTTAGAAAATGATGATAAGACCTATTCGGCTTCAGATGTTTTAGGTCTTTGTCAACGACTGCATATACCAATGGTATTAGATATTCATCATCATCGTTGCTATAATGAAGGAGAATCATTAGAATCAATGGTAGAATCTATTTTTAAGACGTGGGAAGCCGATTATTGGCCACCTAAAATTCATGTGTCAAGTCCGAAGGAGTTTGAGACTGATCGTCGTCATGCTGATTTTATTGAAGTAGACGATATCCTACGATTTTTAGATTTAATTAAACCGTTAAATCAAGATATTGATGTTATGATTGAAGCCAAGCAAAAAGATTTAGCTCTCCACCGATTAGTTCATGAGATTAAACAAGCACGGCCAAAGTGGCAGTGGCTTGATCATACGACCATTGAAATTTAATAAACCACATAAAAAACAGATTGCTTATTCATGAAGTAGTCTGTTTTTTAATACAGTTTAATAAAGAGATTGAATAGAACTAAAGGAGCGAATAAATAGATGAGAAACTTAGTTAAAGAAGATTTTAAAGGGGTTATTTCAATTGAGGAGCATGGAAAATGGGTTTTTAAACAAGCGTATGGAGAGGCTGATCTTGCCAATCAACGCCTTAATCGATTAGAAACAAAATTTCCTATGGCATCAGGAAGCAAAGTATTTATTGCAGTGGCCATTTTACAACTTATTGAGGGGAAGTTTATTTCTTTTGATAGCACACTTGGCCAACTCTTACCCTTTGATTGGCACCATATTGATAAAAATATTACGGTTCGTCAATTATTGACACATACGTCAGGATTACCTGATTATTTTGATGAGTCGCTTTGTACGGACTATGCGAAGTTATGGGAGAATTATCCGAATTACCGAATTCGAACGTCTCAAGATTTACTTCCCTTATTTCTTCATAAACGCATGGCATTTCCGAAGGGGCAAAAGTTTCAGTACAATAATGCCGGGTATGTAGTCTTAGGATTAATCATTGAAGCTGTCACTAAATTATCGTTTGATCGTTATTTAGAAAAAATCATTTTTACTCCTTGTGAAATGGAGGATACTGGCTATTATGAGCTTGATCGATTACCACTTCACTGTGCAACGGGTTATTGTCTAGATGAAGAGACACAAACTTATTACAGCAATATTTATAGCCTTGATGTGAAAGGAAGCGGAGCAGGAGGAGCCTATACAACAGCAAAAGATATGGATCGCTTTTGGACGTGTTTGATGAAAGGAAGATTAATTTCTCAACCGATGGTGAATGAAATGTTATCTCCTCAAGTGAAGGAAGATTGGTATGGTTACGGGGTATGGCTTAAATCGTTAGATGATGGTCACTATCTTCCGTTTATACAAGGGAGTGATCCAGGAATTAGTTTTATTAGTTCTTATGATCGACAGAAGTGTCGAACTATGACAATGATGAGTAATTTTGCTCAAGATGTTTGGACCTTACACGGGAATTTTTATAAGGATTTAAACAACTAAGTCTTATTTTAACCAGACGTTGGAATTTAGGATAGAACTAATGTTTGAACTCATGCGTTGTCCCTTTATTTTACGACAAACATTCGGTATAATAATAAAGTTAAGAATGTAGATAAAGGATGAAACGTATGTATTTAAAAAGAATTGAGACAATTGGTTTTAAATCCTTTGCAGATAAAACTGTCGTTGAATTTGAACAAGGTGTCACTGCGGTCGTTGGACCGAATGGATCCGGAAAAAGTAATATTTCCGATGCGATTCGTTGGGTACTAGGTGAGCAGTCAGCTAAGAGTTTACGTGGGGGGAAGATGGAAGATATTATCTTCGCCGGAACATCAACTCGTAAACCATTAAACTTTGCTGAAGTGACGCTTGTTTTAGATAACAGTTGTGGAAGTTTACCAATTGATTATGAAGAAGTCAGTATTACGCGCCGTGTTTATCGTACGGGAGATAGTGAATATTTAATTAATAAACAAAAAGTGCGTTTGAAAGATGTCGTCGATTTAATTATGGATACAGGGATTGGTCATGACTCTTTATCGATCATCTCTCAGGATAAGGTTAAGGCAATCGTTGAGGCGCGCGTTGAAGACCGCCGTGTAATTATTGAAGAAGCGGCTGGTGTATTAAAATATAAAATGCGTAAAAAAGAAGCGACTCGAAAGCTTGAATCAACAAGTGATAACTTAAGTCGTGTACAAGATATTATTTTTGAGCTTGAGGACCAGGTTGAACCGCTTCGTAAGCAGTCAGAACAAGCTGAGAAGTACATGGTCTTAAAGCAAGAATGTAGTGATTCTGAAATTAGTGTGTTAGCTTATGATATTAAAACTTTAAATGACCAAATGGAGCGTTCAAAAAAGGAACGTAAAGATGTTGAATTTGAGCATGTCAGTATTAATGCTAAAATTGCTAATGATGAACGTCGTCGTGATACGTTAAAGCAAAATCAGCAAGCACAAGAGCGCCAGTTGGAACAATTACAAGCTGATTTAGTTGAAACATCAGAATGGATTCAAAAGCTTCAAGGTCAACGTGATGTTTTAAAAGAACGTCATAAAAATGCGTCATCTAATAAAGAAGAATTAGCAGAACAACAAGCACAACTTGAATCACGTTTAGAAACTTCACAAGTCGAGTTGAAAACAGCTGAAGAGGCCATGACAAAGACGAAGACATCGTTAGAAACGAAGCAATCACAGTTACAGAAGGTCTCTGAAGAGTATCAACATTTAGAAGAAAACTTAAAGATTCAATTAGATACGACGCGTGACGCTTATTTTGAAGATGTGAATCGGTTAGCGAGCGTTAAAAATCAATATATTGCGATTAATCAGCAGATTAAGCGAACAGAGACCACGCTTGAGCGCATCAATGAGGATGAGGAAAAAGCGTTACTTGATCGTGACGCATTAGTTCAAGAGCAAGAGACATTTAAAGCACAGTATGGAAAGTTTGAGACATCGCTAAAAGAAAAACGAGATTTATATCAACAATTATATAAAGAACATCAACAACGCTTAAAGCAGGCAGAGATGGAAACAAATCGTCATCGTCATTTAACCCATCAGTTAGATAAGATGAATAACCGTTTGCAATGGCTTGAAGATGCTCAAAAAGATTTCTCTGGATTTAATGAAGGGGTTAAAAAGATTTTAAAAGCTCGTGAACAGGGACAAGTCTCTGGGATTGAAGGGGCTGTTGCTGAGTTAGTTACGGTTCCAAAAGAGTTAGAATTAGCGATGGATGTCGTCTTAGGGCCAGTCATGCAACAGATCGTCACGACCAATGATGATTCTGCTAAAAAAGCCATTGATTTTTTAAAGAAACATCACGCAGGACGTGCCACGTTCTTACCATTAAACGTTATTAAATCACGTCTTTTACCACTGGATGTTCAAAATCGTATTCAAGGAAATCAAGATGTGGTAGGTGTAGCTTCACAATTAGTTGGCTATGATCAACGTTATCGACAAATTGTTGAAAATATTTTAGGAAATATTATTGTAACCAAGGATTTAAATGTGGCGAAAAATTTAGCAAAACAGCTGAATTATCGTTATCGTATCGTAACGTTAGAAGGTGACGTGATTAATGCTGGAGGGGCGATGACCGGAGGGGCTGTGAAGCGACAAGGTTCATCTTTACTTCGTCAAAAAAATGAAATTGAAGATTGCCAACGTCAAATTCAGCAATTAACGGATGAGTTAGAACAGTCAAAAGTACTTCAAGAAGAATGGGCACAGACCGTGAAGCAATCTGAAAAAGAATTGCAAAAGGTACAACTTGCTGGTGAACGCTTAAAAGAGAAGATGTCTGAAGTGAATCAACAGAAGTTAGCGTTTGAATATCGTGAAAAATCACAAAATGAACGTGAGCAATTACTTCGTATTGAACGTCGTGAACATGAAGCCGAATTAAAACAATTAGTTGAGAAGAATAATCAGTTAGCAGAAGATCGTTTAGTTCTAGAACAACGTATTGAAGAGGCAAAAGCAACAATTGAGACGTTAGAAGAACAACTTGAACAACAAGAAGAATTAAAATCTCAATTATTACAACAGATGACTGAATTAAAAGTCGATGTGGCAAAACTTGAAACGGCATTACATAATGAGTGTGCGACGTTTGAGCGTTTAAAAGGTGAAACTGAACAAGCTAGAATACGTTTAAAAGAATTATTAGATAAAATTGCTGAAAGTGAACAAGCATTACTTGGAAATGACGATGAAGTGGTTCAATTAGAAGCAAACTTAGCTGAGAAGAAAGAAAAACGTGAAGGCATCATTGAACAGATTCAAGATCAACGTGTCACGTTAACAAAAGTCAGCCAAGAATTAGAGACACTTGAACGTGAAGTTCGAGAAAGTCATAAAGTGCAACAAAAGATGGCTGAGTCATTAAATCAATTAGATGTTTCAATTGGGAAAGTCGATGTTGAGATGGATATCATGATTAAAAAGTTAGAGGAAGAGTATCAGATGACGTTTGATCATGCAAATGAAAATTATCCATTAAAAGGCTCAATTGAAGAAATTAAATCACGTATCCGTAGTATTAAAGGTCAAATCGCTGCACTGGGTGAAATTAACGTTGGAGCGATTCAGGAATATCAACGTGTTAAAGAGCGTTATGATTTCTTGACGACACAGCGTGATGATTTAATCGAAGCGAAAGCCACGTTAGAAGAGACCATTAATGAAATGGATCAAGAGATGACGGTGAAGTTTAAAGAAACGTTTGATCTGGTTCGTGAACAATATATGGAGATCTTTAAAAAATTATTCGGTGGTGGAAGTGCGGATTTAGTGTTGACCGATCCTCATGATTTACTTCATACAGGGGTAGAAATTATTGCTCAACCACCAGGAACGAAGTTAAAGACTTCGAATTTATTATCAGGTGGTCAAAAGGCATTAACATCAATCGCGTTATTATTTGCTATCTTAAAAGTTCGTACGGTTCCGTTTTGTGTGCTTGATGAGGTTGAAGCCGCACTCGATGAAGCGAACGTCGCACGCTATGCGAACTATTTAAAGGCATTTAGTAATGAGACGCAATTCATTGTCATTACTCACCGTAAAGGAACGATGGAAAAAGCCGATGTTTTATATGGGGTGACGATGCAAGAGCGTGGAGTGACGAAATTAGTTTCAGTCCGCATGGATAATGTCTCAGACTATATGGATGACGAAAAATAATAGTCAGATGGCTAAAAATGTGATAGAGTAACAATAAGTAGTAGTTAACTATAATACAATATGATGATTGAGGTGGCATCTATGGGTTTATTTGATCGTTTGAAATCGATCGTTCTTGGAAAGAAAGAAGTGTCTGAGACAGAATTACGTGCTCAGCAACATTATAAAGAAGGTATGAAGAAAACACGTGGGAACTTGTTAAAACAATTACAATCAGTGTTTTCAAGTTATACAGATGTGAATGAAGAATTATTTGAAGAATTAGAAGATATCTTCATTATGGCAGATATCGGGGTTTCAACGGTTGTTGAATTCATTGATCAATTAAAAGAAACTGTTCGTGAGCATAATGTAACAGATCCAAAAGAGTTACAACGTATCATGGTTGATAAGTTATTTGAAATTTACGTCAAGGGTGAGATTGTTAACTCAAACTTACGTATGAATAAAGAAGGTTTAACAGTTATTTTATTTGTTGGGGTTAACGGTGTTGGAAAAACGACATCAATTGCTAAAATTGCTCATCAATTAAAAGCTAAAGGAAAATCAGTATTATTGGCAGCGGGAGATACGTTCCGTGCGGGTGCCATTGAACAGTTAGAAGTTTGGGGAGACCGCATTGGTGTAGATGTTGTTTCTTTAAAAGAAGGTTCAGACCCATCAGCGGTTATGTTCGATGCTATTAAAGAAGCGAAGGCTCGTAATGTGGATGTTTTATTATGCGATACAGCGGGACGTTTACAAAATAAAGTTAACTTAATGAAAGAGCTTGAAAAAATTAAACGTGTCATTGAACGTGAAGTACCAGGTGCGCCTCACGATACGTTATTAGTTATTGATGCAACAACAGGTCAAAATGGAATGAGTCAAGCAAAAGCATTCTTAGAGGCAACAGATGTTTCTGGAATTGTTTTAACTAAATTAGATGGAACAGCTAAAGGTGGAATTGTTTTAGCAATCCGTAACGAAATTGGAATTCCAATTAAGTATGTTGGTTTAGGTGAAAAAGCAGAAGATTTAGTTCATTTTGATATTGAACAATATATTTATGGTCTGTTTGCAGACTTATTTGAAGGTGACGAGAACTAATCGATGTTACGTTTGATTTTAAAATAAGTCGGTAGGCATGATAGATTGGACTGGGGGCAAAACGATGCTAGAGAAAGTCAATCGAATGAATGAGCTATATGATACTTATCAAGAGTTATTAACGTCTAAGCAAAAGGTGTATTTCGAACTTTATTATCAAGATGACTTATCACTCAGTGAGATTGCAGAGCAGTTTGAGGTAAGCCGAAATGCAGTATTTGATAATATTAAGCGCACAGGTAAGTTGCTTGAAGATTATGAAGATAAGTTACAGTTATTAAATAAGCGTGAAGCACGCGAAAAGATTATTGATCAGATGATGTTGCATACATCGGATGAACAGTTAGTGAAATGGATGAATGAGTTACAATCACTTGACTAAAAAAGAATAAGTTAAATTTACAGTGCGAAATTAACTTATTCTATTGTTAGACTGGGTGAATGATGTTTTTATATAGAAACAAAAATGTATTTCATATTTTTAGGATGAGTCATAGTTTCACAAACCCTTTGGGACTAAGACATCCTATCGTCGCGGGGTAACCTAGCGATTTCTGAAAGAAATCTATTCCACCACCGCTAGGGATTAAAAGTTTTTCAATTAGCAAAAACTTATCGCGACTTGTAGATATAGGAGGTTTATAAAATGGCATTTGAAACATTATCAGAACGCTTGCAGTCAGCACTAAAAAGTGTTACACGTAAAGGAAAGTTAACGGAAAAAGATGTTGACGTGATGATGCGTGAAGTCCGCTTAGCGCTACTTGAAGCCGACGTAAATATTAAAGTCGTACGTGAATTTATTAAAGAAGTAAAAGAGAAAGCCATTGGGGAGACTGTTTTAAAAAGTTTAACACCAGGGCAACAAGTTATTAAAATCGTTAATGAAGAGTTAACGAAATTAATGGGTGAAAATGCAGCTGAATTAAACTTTGGACATACGAAGCCAGCTGTGTTTATGATGGTCGGATTACAAGGGGCCGGAAAAACAACTCATACAGGGAAATTATCAACTTACTTACGTAAGAAAGAGAAAAAGAATCCGTTATTAGTCGCTTGTGACGTGTATCGTCCAGCAGCGGTTGATCAGTTAAAAACAATTGGGAAACAATTAAATATTCCAGTTTTTGAAAAAGGAACATCAATGAATCCGGTCGATATTGCCAACGAAGCAATGGCATATGCGCGTGAAAATGGTCACGACTTAGTGATTATCGATACAGCCGGACGTTTGCATATCGATGAGCAATTAATGGATGAGTTAAAAGATATTAAAGCGTTAGTTAAACCACAAGAAATCTTATTAGTTGTTGATGCCATGACAGGACAAGATGCGGTAAATGTAGCACAGTCATTCCATGAGCAATTAGATTTAACAGGGGTTATTTTAACAAAATTAGATGGGGACACTCGTGGTGGTGCGGCTTTATCAATCCGTAAAATTACAAATGTTCCAATCAAATTCATGGGGATGGGAGAAAAACTTGATACATTAGAAGTATTCCACCCTGAACGTATGGCATCTCGTATTTTAGGTATGGGAGATGTTATGACATTAATTGAGCGCGCTCAAGAGAATTTTGATGAAGAAGAAAGTATGAAGTTAGCAGATAAAATGATGAATGCAACATATGACTTCAATGACTTCTTAAAGCAAATGAAGCAAATGAAAAAACTGGGTGCATTTGAAGATATCTTAAAACTGATTCCTGGAGTAGGGAATCAATTGAAAGATATTAATATTGATCCAAAACAAATGGCTCGTGTGGAAGCAATCATTTACTCAATGACAGAACAAGAACGTAAAAACCCAGATTTAATTAATGCAAGTCGTAAAAACCGTATTGCTAAAGGGTGTGGATGTGATATTGCTGAAGTTAATCGTTTAATTAAGCAATTTACAGACATGCGTAAAATGATGAAGAAATTCTCAAACATGGATCCACGTCAAATGGAACGTATGGCAGCCGCTATGCAACGTGGTGGAGGAAATCCAATGGCTGGCCTTGGTGGCATGATGGGACAAGGTAAAAAAGGAAAAGGTAAAGGACGTGGAGGATTCCGCTTCTAATAAAGAAGATCGCTAAATAGGCGATCTTTTTTTTTGTGATAAAAAATGAATAGTTAACAAAAATTTTTTCCGCAAAAAGGTGAGACATTTGAAATTATTCTGAAAGATGAAATGATATTAATAAAAATTTGGTTGCATTTATCATAAAAAAGAGTCTTTTACAAAAAAATAAGGAGGAAAAGATGGCTTTAATAAAGTTAATGCATAGAAGATAAAAAGCATGTTTATATTTTTCTCATTATGTTGAGAATGCCATGAACTATGTTCTTGTATGGGACTATTACAAATAAGGATTAAGAAAAAAAAGAGTGAACTAAATCATTTGGAAATATCAAATGATACGCTATGTATTAACTGTTTCTTCACAAAATTAACACACAATTTATGGATAAAGCATCTAATAATGGTTAAAATGAGGTTGTTGATGAACAATACAGATTAATAATAAACAGGTGGAGGGACTTATAATGTTCAAAAAATGGTTAAGTGTTATCTTATCAGTAGCAGGTGTATTAGCCTTTATAACAGGATGTTCGACCAATGAAATAGATAGAGGTGAAACATCACAAGAACCAAAAGTGACAGCAGAAGCTAAAGAAGGTGAAATGGCAACAAAAGTTCCTAAATATGTGTTTATGTTCATTGGGGATGGAATGTCTCAAGTTCAAGTGAACTCAGCACAAGTTTACGAAGGAAGTAATGTATATGGAGACGTTAGGACATCAAATTTAAGTTTTACACAATTTCCTGTTACAGGCTTAGTTACAACCCAAAATTCTAGTTCTTTTGTTCCAGATTCAGCATCAACGGCAACATCCTTGTCATCAGGTGTTAAGACGCATAGTGGGGTCATTGGTCTAAATGTTGATAAGACAGAAGCGACGAAAACTATTGCTGAACAAATGAAAGAATCTGGTAAAAAAGTTGGAATTGTATCATCTGTCACTTTAAATCATGCGACCCCAGCTGCCTATTACGCTCATGTTGAATCACGTGGAATGTATTATGAAATTGCTAATCAATTAGCAGAATCTAACTTTGACTACTTTGGAGGAGGATCCTTATCTCAACCAACAGGAAAAGATAACAACGAAAAAGATGCTTTCGAAATTATTAAAGAAAATGGATATACAATTGCCAATACCAAAGAGGATATTTTAGCTCTAGATGAGAATTCAGGCAAAGTTTATGCGGTAAGTCCGGTTTTACAAGATGGTGGGTCACTGCCATATTATATCGATACAAAAGCGGGAGATTTAACACTAACTGACTTTGTTCAAAAAGGAATTGATGTATTAGATAATGATGAAGGGTTCTTTATGATGGTTGAATCAGGGAAAGTTGACTGGTCATGCCATGCTAATGACGCAATGACAGCCATTCAAGAAGTTTTAGGGTTTGAATCAGCAATCGATGTGGCGATTGCCTTTGCTAATGAGCACCCAGAGGAAACGTTAATTGTCGTTACGGGAGATCATGAAACAGGTGGTATGAGTATCGGATTTGCGGCAACTGGTTATGATACAGCATTCGATTTATTAGACGCACAAAAAATGTCTTATGTAGCATTTGATGAATTAGTTAAAGCGAAAAAAGAAGAAAATCCAAACTTAACATTTGAAGAGATGTTACCAATGATTAAAGAAAACTTTGGCTTATTAACAGCTGATGATGAAGCTGCAGCAGTTAAAGAAAATCAAGCCTTCGTTTTAAGTGACTATGAATTAGCAAAATTACAAGCTGGATTTGAAGAATCAATGAAAGCAGTAGAAGATCGTACATCAAGTGAGGAAAATGACTTATTATACGGTGGATATGATCCATTATCTGTGAGCTTAACACATATTTTAAATAATAAGGCGGGAATTGGATGGACTTCATATGCACATACCGGAACACCAGTAGCTGTGTATGCCATGGGAGTAGGATCTGAAAAATTTAGTGGATTTTATGACAATACAGATGTTTATCATAAATTAGTTGAAGTAACAGGTTTAAAAGAATAATCCATATTGAGATAAAACTAGTTAAGTTAAATAATTAACAAGACTGGTGAAAACCAGTCCTCTATCATTTTGAAGGAGTCGTTTGTTTTGACGTGGTTAAAGAATAAAATCAATCGAAAAGAATGTGTTATGATTGGAGTTTTTATCGTTTTACTTGCTCTTTTATGGTGGATTCCAACGGGGTTTCAAAAACAAATTTATGTTAATTCAGAAGGTGTGAAAGCAAAAGTCGTTGAAGTAAATAATAAGGGTGTTTATTCCACGGGGATGATTCAACAAGGGGACCAACGTTGCACAATTGAAATTTTAGAAGGTGAACACAAAGGACAACAAGTTGAAGGGATGAACTTGCTGACTGGAAAGTTAGAGTTTGATAAAATGTTTAAACCGGGCGATGAGGCTTGGGTATTGTTAGAGTTGGACTCATCGAATGAGGTTATCTTCGCTAATATGGTGGATTATTATCGAATCGATCAACAAATTTTCTTAATTGGATTATTTGTTATACTAATCATTGCCTTTTCGGGCTTTACTGGAGTTCGGACATTGTTGTCGTTTTCCTTTGCTTTATTTAGTATTGTGAAGATTTTAATTCCATGTCTGCTAAAAGGAATCCCTCCATTATTAGTTGCCTTAATGGTTGGAAATTTATTGACAGTTATAACCTTGCTATTAGTCGCAGGTTGCAATAAAAAGGCATATACGGCAATTATAAGTTCGATGATTTGTTCTTTAATGACGTGTCTATTAGCTGTTGTATTTGGGGATCTATTTAAGATGCATGGAGCCGTGATGGATTGGTCAGAGTCTTTACTTTATGCAGGATATCAACATTTAGATTTAACGGCCATTTTTCAAGCGGGAATTTATTTAGCTTGTTCAGGTGCCATTTTAGATTTATCGATTGATATTTCAGCTGCTTTAGACGAGGTTATTAAAAATAATCCAAGTGTTTCACGAGCAAATTTAATTAAATCGGGGCTTTCGATTGGAAAATCCGTCGTTGGGAGTCAGACAACAACGTTATTACTTGCTTATATGGGAAGTTATATTACGATTTTAATGGTTTATATGGCACAAGGAACACCATTAATGTCTATTTTAAATTCTCAAAAAGTTTCATCTGAAATTCTTCATACGTTTGTTGGGTGTATTGGGTTAGTTCTTGTTTCACCACTAACAGCTATCATTTGTGGGATTGTTTATTGCCCAAGACATCATTGTGAAGCAGGAATTGAAACATCACCACTTATTCCAGAAAATTAATATAATAAAAAGCGCCCTGTTTAATGACAGCGCGCTTTTTGATAGGTTCTTTATCTAATTGTTCGTTGAGTTTGGTAATTTTGATAATAATCATCTTCGGCAAATTGATTGGCTTCATAATTTTTAATTTGAGGCTTTAGATCGATGACCTCAGTTTTAAAGATGAGATCATGTAGTGTTCGATGGTCGCTACGTTCACTGCACATGAAATAACTGATGATATGGCTCAGTCCAAATGTAAGTATGAATAACGAATATTTGGTTAGTTCTCTAAGCTGAATTTCCCACCAAGCTAAAGGAGTATGTGACTTTAAATGTAGTGGTTTCAGTTTGAAAATAAGCTTGCCTATACTTTGACCTTGATTTAGACACGGAATTAGAAAGATTAAAAGATATAACCCAAGGATAAGGATAACTTTTTGTAACCAGCCCATTAAGGTAAAAGCACACATAAAAATAAATAATATAGTCATTCCAAAATCAAGGAGATAGGCGTTGCTGCGTTGAATGAAATTTGCGATATAAATTGACTCTTTCACACATTCACCTCTTTAATCCAATTTGTGGATATTATAACATTGAAACGTCTTTGTGTAAACGTTTAAAATAGGGAGGTTAAGAGGTAGTAAACTAGAGACAGTTGTGCTTAAAATACAGGGAAATAAAAAATAAGCCGCCTAGGGGTGGCGGCTTATTATTCATACTTTGACCATATGTGAAAGGGAGAGGAGAAGTATGATAGAAGAATAGGGGGGATTATTTTTATAGTAACCTCTCGGCTACAATTATAATATTGACATTAACTATATTTTCTATACAATTAAATTAGAAAAATATTAGGAAGTGATAAAATGCGAGTTGTTGCTGGAACATTAAAAGGACGTAGCATCAAGGCAGTTAAAGGAACAAATACGCGACCAACGACAGATAAGGTTAAAGAAAGTATCTTTAATATTATTGGCCCTTATTTTGATGGTGGAGTAGCATTGGATTTATTCGGTGGAAGTGGAAATTTAGGAATTGAATCATTAAGTCGTGGAATTGATCGTGTTATTTTTGTCGATCGAGAAACGATTGCTATTAATACGATTAAACAAAATGTTAAAGATTTAAAAATTGAAGATCAAGTTGAAATTTATCGAAATGATGCATTTAAAGCATTGAAAGCCATTGTCAAACGTGGTTTACAATTCGATTTAATTTTATTAGATCCTCCTTATAAGGGGCAACGTATTAATGAGATTATCGAGTTTATTCATGAAAATGAGTTATTAGCTATAGATGGAATTATTATGGCCGAGTGTTTAAAAGAAGATGAACTTCATGAATCAATTGGAGATATTCATCAAGTTAAACGTGAAATTTATGGAATCACCGCTATTACCATTTATAATCGAGTAGATGAAAACTAATTCACTGATTCATGATTACTCATGAGTAGTGTTAACGTGGAGGATATAGGAATGGATAAAGTAGGACTTTACTCTGGAACGTTTGATCCGGTGACGAATGGACATTTAGATGTCATTGAGCGCGGTTATGAACTATTTGATCGTCTTTATATCACTGTGGCGCAAAATATTAATAAGAAAACATTATTTACAGTTGAAGAACGTGTAGAGATGTTAAAGTGTGCGACAGCACATTTACCTAATGTAGAAGTGATGGTTTGTTCAGATAAATTAGTCGTAGATTTTGCTAAAGAAGTGGGAGCTAAAACGATTTTACGTGGTCTTCGTGCGGTTACAGATTTTGAATACGAATTTCAAATTGCAACGACGAATAAGCGATTAGCACCTGAGATTGAAACGGTCTTTTTGATGACAAAAGCAGAAAATATGTTTTTATCGTCATCAACGACAAAAGAAGTCGCTCGATTTGGAGGCGATGTTTCAAGTTTTGTACCTGACTTTGTCAAAGACGCGTTAGAAGAAAAATATAAAATATTACAAATGAAATAATGTGAAGAGATAAGTAAGGTTTGCTGTTACTTATCTCTTTTTCTTTATCCTTTCATTTTTATAACTAGTGTGGTATCTAATACAAGATTGCTTGGGAATAGTGACTAATACTTCAGCTAATAATGGACTAATTTTAAAGGAAGAGACTGAATTAAAGAACGAAATTAAAGGAGGTTTGCTGAAATTATGGATTAAAAAAGCTTATCCATTATTTTGGATAAGCTTTTAAGCTAGTTTATGTTTGACTCTTATTTTTATTTGGTGGTATAGTTTTAAAACGAAATAAGAAGCAAATAAGACCACGGTCAGTGGAATGAGAGAAGAGTCCACTGTAGATGGAGTTGAGTCGAGAGGAAGGAAGACATCTATATCCTCTCTTAAGACTGTTTTCCATGTCAGTAACACGATGAGTGCACTCGTACATCCATGAAGGAGTCGCATGATGAAATATTTAAGATAAGGAATATTTAAGTTTTTGGCAAACATAAAACTTTGTGTGTGGACAGATAGACCAGTAAAACTAATAATAAAAGCAGTTAAGACGAGTTTAGTTTGAAGAGGAGCGGTTGTTTGCGAAACTTTAGTGACTCCTTGGGTAAATTCAAGAATTCCTGCTACAAGTGGTTCTATTGACGCTAGACCTATATCTTCAATAAAAGGATGCATAATGACATTGAAGAGTTGTGTAATCTCGATAATATTAAACGTCTCAGAAATGATGTAGAAAAAGACGATAATTCCTCCAACACGGATTAACGTTTGAAGACTACTTTCAATACAGTCAATCAAAATAGCAGAAAATGATTGATTTGGAAATTGAACGGTGACTTGGCGAATTGTTTCTTTGGAGCGAAGTAAAGGATAACAACAAATAAAGACAGCAATTGATCCTAAAAGATGCGCTATTAATAATAAGTAACCAATCGTGGTGGATTGATACAGCACGACGCCTACCGTTCCGAGGATGAAGAGGGGGCTGGCAAAGTTGCAAAAATACATGAGTCCTTCCATTTCTTTAGCACTAATTAAATGTTGATCATAGTAATCTCGTGCCATCTTTGATCCTGATGGATTTCCACTAATCATGCTCAAAAACATAACAAAAAATGTAATGGGTGATAAGTGAAGTAGGTATTTAAATAATGGCGTGAGCAGCTTACCGATTAATTGCGGCACTTGATAATAAATCATGAGACGCGTCAGTACAAAGAATGGAAAGAGTGAAGGCACAACTTTTTCTGCCCAAGTGACAAAACCAGTTTTGGTCGCCGCAATAATAGGCGCTGGTTGCAGTAATAAGATAATAAGAAATGCAAGAAGAACAACAGAATTCATGATTTTTTTCATAGATAATCACCTATAATGAATGTATTGTAAAGGAAGGGAAAGTATGTCTTTTTTAAATTGACACATAACTACAAGTTATATGGATTCTAAAGTAGGTAGTGAATACTTTTTCATGAAATCATCAAGATGAAGTTAGTTTCATAGGCGTTTTAATAAGTGTTAAAAGAGGACAATTCGATTGGAATAGACATCAAGTTTTGCATATGATATAATATAATCAATGAGAATTATTATCAATCAAAAGGAGACATGATGATGACTTTATCGACATTAAAAAAAGGTGAGAGTGCGTTAATTTTAGATTTTAAAGATTTGTCAGATAGTTTCAGCCGTCGACTTTATGACGTGGGAATTTCCATTGGCTCAGAAGTTACGATGTTAAATATTTTAAACTTTGGACAATTATTTTATATTTCAATTGATGATGTTGATTTTTGTATCCGAAAACAAGATGCTAAAAAGATAACTGTTGAAAAATTATAAGGAAAATTAGGAGGTGAGTTGCTTGCGTTTAATGTTAATTGGAAATCCTAACGTGGGTAAAACAACATTATTTAATAGCTTAACAGGAGCGAATGCTCATGTTGGGAACTGGAGTGGGGTCACAGTTGATAAACTGGTAGGGAGTATTAAAAAAACGAATGATGAGCTAATCGACTTACCAGGAACTTATAGTGTGACGCCAAGTAGTGAAGATGAGGGAGTCGTAACTTATGCCCTTTTAAATGAGTCATATGATGGACTTTTAAATATTGTCGATGCAACGCATTTAAAGCGTAATCTTCATTTAACGATTCAGCTGCTAGAAGCAAATGTTCCTATCTTAGTGGCCATGAACATGATGGATGCTCTTCATAGAAAGGGATTAAATTTAAACCTTGAGAAATTAGAAAAAATACTGGGGGTTGATGGAGTCCTTATTTCTGCTCGTAAAAATGAAGGAATTGATGAAGTGATTCATCAAATACCCGCATTAACACTAAAAAAACCATTTCGTCTATATTATGGTGTCATAATTGAAACAGCTATTTCTCAGATTTTATCGCTTCTTCGTGAGACTCCTCAACATTTAGATCCCCGTTGGATTGCGATTCAGGCATTAGAGGGAAATGAGGGAATTTATCAATCACTATCTCTTGCAAATGAAGTATCCATTCGTGGGATTGTCGAGGAAACCGAACGAAAAATTATAAATGAAAAAGTCGCTTTATCATTAAAAGGTGCTATTTTTAATAAACGACGCGAATTTATTCATCAACTTTATCGTGAGTGTATGGAGACGATTCCTGGTTTTAAAGTTGAAACGAAGCCTAAGTTAACGAAGGTCGATCGTTATTTAACACATCCGATTATCGGAACGTTGATTTTTCTCGTCCTGATGTTCTTAATTTATGTGGTAACATTTGATTTAGTAGGAAATCCAATCTCCGATGGATTTAGTGCCGTATTAGATGAATGGATTGTACCGAATCTATCAAACTTCTTAGTGTCATTAGGCGCCAACCCAGATGGTTTCATTTATGGGGCACTCATTGATGGATTAGTTGCAGGGGTAGGAGGTGTGATTGTCTTCTTACCACAAATTTTAATTTTATTCTTCTGTTTATCGCTAATGGAAGCAACTGGATATATGGCGCGAGTTGCGATTGTGATGGATTATATCTTCTCAGGGTTTGGACTAAATGGGAAGGCGATCGTCCCGCTTGTGACTGGATTTGGGTGTAATGTTCCTGCGATTATGGCGACGCGTACGATTCCTGATCGGAATGAACGTATCAAAACGATGATGGTGATTCCATTTATGTCGTGCTCTGCTCGTTTACCGGTTTATGTCTTATTTGTTGGAATGTTCTTTGCGAAGTATCAATCTCTTATTATTATGGGATTATATTTACTTGGTATTGTGATTGCTTTATTAAGTGCAAAACTGTTATCAGTTTCAATCTTTAAAAAGACAGAAGATAATTTTATTTTAGAGGTTCCACCATATCGTGTTCCACAAGTCAAAAATTTAATTAGCCAGACGCTTAATCGTGGAAGTGATTTTATTCATACGGCTGGGAAATTTATTGTCTTAGGATCGGTTATTTTATGGTTATTACAAGAGATGGGGCCAGCAGGATTACATGTGGCGAGTGATGAAAGTTATTTAGCAATGTTAGGTAGTGTCTTAGCTCCGTTATTTCTTCCTCTTGGCTTTGGAACATGGCAAGCAGCTAGTAGTTTAGTAGTAGGATTTTTAGCGAAAGAATTAGTGGCCTCATCTATGCTAATTATTTGTGGGGCGGAAGCGGGGATTTTAACGTTATTTACACCACTTCAAGCCTTTAGTTTTTTAGTGTTCTCTTTACTTTATATTCCTTGTCTATCAACGGTGGGGGTCATGTATCAAGAAACGAAATCAGCTAAGACAACAGCGTTAATGGTTGCGTTTGGATTAATTGTTGCTTACCTCGTTAGTTTAATTGTTTATCAGTTAGGATTGATCATTGTATAATATGGACTTTTTATAACTCCTTTTGAATAGAAATTTAGGCTATAAAAAAATCACGACATCAAATGTGTCGTGATTTTTTTAAGTTAAAAATAAGGTGATAAAAACTAATACGGTTGAAATGAAGTTTTGTACAGCGTGTACACCAATTGAGTACCAAATATTTTGATGACGATAATAGGTATATCCTAATGCAATCCCCATCGCCATGTATTGAATAATATAGATGAAATCTCCTGCACTAATGACGTGAATCATTCCAAATAAGAAACTACTTAGGAAGATTCCGAGCCATGGATGTTTAAGAAGCCCTCGCATAATAGTGAAGCGGAAAACAACTTCTTCGGCTAGAGGGGCACATAAAATCGTCATACTTGCCATTAAAATCGGATGGAATTCCATAAGATTCGTAATGACTTGTTGATTGATTGATGACTCAGCTGATTGGGTAAAGAAGATGACAATCATACCTGAAACGTATGACGCTGCAAATAAAAGACACCAACTAACTGCAACTCCTTTTATGAAGTGTTTAATGGAAGTAATTTTTTTAAATTGCTCAGCTAGCTCACGACCAAAGAATGCGATGGAAACAATGACTAAAACGATATATGAAATTAAGTTTGCAAACACTTGAATATCTACATCGTTTGTGCAAAATGTGGCTAATAAGTGAAATGAAATCGTTGGTAATAAAAACATCACAAAGATATAAGTAAAGATTAATAAGGTTGACTTTGCTTGACGTAAATTCATTTGACACCTCCTAATAAATGATGATTGTTATGATTTATTATAGCATATCACCCTTTAAAAAGAAATAAGACAGCCGTTGTTTAAAAACAGAGAAAACATCGACATAAAGTTCTTTTTTAGAGAAATACTGTCTTGGTTCGCATGTATGTTAAATTAGACATACTTCAGCCCCACTTTTTTGATAGGTGAGAATGCTTTTGAAAGCTGCTGGAAAAGTTTTAAGTTTGTGAATGGATGGAGAAATTTTGAGGGAATGGTAAACAAACCATTTAAATGATTTTAACTGATTTTATTTATTGAGATGATTGGATGTGGGAATCTTAAGAGTGAAATAGTCGTTCTTCTTTTTTGATACTAAGACATCTCATAGTTTCGATGGGTTCCCTTCCATTTCCAATAGAAATATGTCTTCTACTGTCAGGGCGTAGTTAGTTTTTACAATGATAGATCAATGAATGGTTGAAAGACTGAAGGTGGTCTTTCTTTTTTTGTTGAATAAAAAACTTTTTTGTATTACCATAATAAAGATAAATTAATATAGTTATACAAAAAATATTTCTACTAAAATATGATATTATCAACGTTTTTAATGGTTTTGTATTTTCTTTGATGTAATGTTTTTTAATGAATTTTGATTATTTGCCACCATTTTGCCACCATACTTTTATTTTGGTGGCAATTTTATTTGTTGAATTTTCTTTCGAATAATTTGATGGCATCTACTTCGCCTTCTTTTGTAACATGACTATATGTATCAAGCGTAGTCGTGATACTACTATGACCTAAACGTTCTTGAATAACTTTTATATTAACACCTGCATTTAACAACATAGTGGCGTGAGTGTGTCTTAGTGCGTGGAATTTTAAGTCAACTCCTAATCGCTTACTCATTCTAGTTACTTTAGATGTAAGTGATTCCGGAGGAATAGGCGAACCATCTTCATTGCAGCAGACAAAATCTTGTTCTGTATAATATACGTTTCCGTAAAAATCTTTATTAGATAGTTGTTGTTTTCTATGCTCTAAAAGAGCATTTACTAATTTATCTGTCATCAATAACGTACGATTACTAGATGAAGTTTTTGTTGGTGATAACTCTAATCCAGTACCAACTTTATTCAATAGTTGTTTATCGAAAGTTATAAGTTTATTCTCTAAATCAACATTATCCCATGTTAATCCTAACACTTCACTTCGGCGCCCTCCGACTTGAGTTGCGATTAAAAAAGGGATATAATAACGAGTGTCTTTTAAATCTTCAAAGATGGTATCTAAATCGTCCAACGAAACGATTGCCATCTTTTTTTCTTCGCTTTTTTTCTTCAACTCTAAACGATCTAGAGGGTTATAAGAGATAATCATTTGCTTAATTGCTAATTTAAAAATATTATTTAAGACTTTTTTAATTGCAGCTATTGTATTGTTAGACAAACTTTTTTGCTTTTCTGCAAAGAATTTTTGAAGTATTTCAGGTGTAATACTTGTCATTTTTATAAATCCTAATTCAGGAATAATGTGATTTTTAAGCATACTATTGTATTGAACTAATGTGTTATATCGACAAGAATTGCTGGCGACATTCTCATACCAATAATTTGAGAATTCTTGCAAGGTGTAACTAACATTATTTTGGACAAAGCCTTGCTTTTCGTATTGTTGTAAAACTTCACGTAAGGCAGTTTCTGCTTCTTTTTTAGTTCTAAATCCACCTTTTTCCTTCTTCTTGTAAGCGCCATCTACTTTAATTGTAAAGTAATAACTCCATTTTTCACCACGTTTACGTACTGAACCTTTCATTTTATCACCTCAATTTCATATCTTTAGAAAACAGGATAGGGTATAAACCTTATCCTGTTTTTTTTATTTAACTACTTTTAATTTTTCTTTGTTTTTGTCGCTTGTGGTATTCGTAACAGAATAATCCGTATTTGGCGCTAATTTTGAGACACTTTTTATATATGCCTCCTCAGCTAATTCAACTTCAGTTTTAATTGATTGTGTTTCTTTAGCTTGAGGAGGGATATTGAATGTCTTGGTTGCAAATTCAAGTATATTTATTCTAGTTTGTGAATCGAATTGCAGAAACTTTTCTAATAACTCCATTTCGAAATCACTCATATTAAGAGATTTAATATATTCGGCAACGTCATTATCGTTTTGCGGAAGAAATATTTCGCCTTCTCCGTTTAGAAGCCAATATTTGTTTACATTGAATTCACGACAGATATCATTAATTGTCCTTGAGCTTACTGAGCGTCTTCCAGTTTCATAACATGCTATTTGCCCTCGAGATAAATTTAATTTCTCTGCAAACTCAGCTTGATTAAGATTAAGTAGTTTTCTTAATTTTTTTAGTCTTTCTTGCATGATTTAACCACCTTTCGTAATTATATTATCATCATTTTGTAGCAAAAGATACAATTTTATTCAAAAATTTTAAAGAAGTTGTTGCAAAAGCTACAAAATAGTGGTAATATTGTCGATGCGAGGTAGCAAACGTTACAAAAACTATGCCTCACTAAAGGGAGGTGAGAGAATGGAGAATTCTGCCGATAAAAAACCTGAAGTGTTTAGTCAGCTTGATGCGTTCAGATATATTTTGAACAACATGGATACAGTTGAGCAAAAATGCTTCGCAAGTTTTATTCATGGTATCGAGTTCCAAAGAATGCAATCATCTTTTGATAATAAATTACAGGAGGCGTAAAAATGAACAACATTCAACTGGGAGTATCTCAATCAAAGGGATATGAAAATGAAGAAATTTTTATAGTGTGTTGTGAAGTACAATATGGTAGCGGAAGTGCAAATTATTTTTTAACAGATTTAGATGGGGCATTATCAAAAAGAATTTGTGATGCTATGGTGTTTAAAAATAAAAATACTGCTCATAGATATGCGAGCAGTATCGAGTGTGTTTATCCGAATATTAATTTGTTAGGTAAAGTACAAGAAACTACTTTTGGTTTTCTATTGGATATGATGTTCTAAAACATAGATCTAATTTGCGATGTGCAAAAGAAATCATGGTTAATAAATCTATCGCATCTTGTTTATCAATATTCCAATGAATTTTAGCTTCATGCGCTGCGATATTTCGAAACATGGAAAAAATACCTAACAATAGATTTCTTAACCCAATATGTTCATTGCGTTCGGATGCGGTCTGAAGTGAATTAAGTGCTAGTAAAGGTCTTTCTCTATCAAAGGCTTTATGAACTAATGTTGAAGCATCATCTCCTAATCCAGTTTTTGAACGTATTTTATCAGATAAACTCTTTGTTGCCTCTAAAACTGCATGAAAATAGTTATCTTGAATAATTTCTTCTTTACAAAACTTCAAAACATCTGGATGGATATTTCGATCGAAAAGAATTTTATGGATTTCAGATGCTCGTGACTTAGCTTCATTAATTGTATTCGCTTTTAATGTTTGGCGTATTTTCCCATCGTCACATAATTTCAAAGATGAAAAAACCAGTACTTGATTTAATTCGAATAATATTTTTTGAAATTCATCATTCTTATTGATGAACGATACCGGTGAACAAGAGTGTTCTATAAAGTGTAGTACTTGATTTGAAGCGTTGTAACGATTTTGAGAGTATTCGAAAAAAGCATTAATTCTACGCCATTTAGTATACTGTGGACAATCTTGATAACCAAAATTTTCAAACAGTCCGGTTATTTGAGAACCAGTAAGAGAATCGCCAATTATTTTACTTATTTGTTCTAGTACTATCGGTTCTAATTTGGGAATAGGTGCCATAATTTCACCTCCTTTCGGTGAAATTATAACAAAATATGACAATTTTATAAAGGAGGAAGAGAAATGAACAATATCAATATTAAACCTTTTTACTCAAAAGGCTATGAAAATGCAGAAGTAATCAACATTCAAAATAAAGACGGAGTAGCAGTTGTAAGTAGTCGAGTGGTGGCTTATGACTTCGATAAACGTCATGACCATGTATTACGAGATATTAATAACATTATCGAATCTAATACAACCCAAAATTGGGGGCTACTATTTATCGAATCTCAATATAAGGCTTCAAACGGAAAAATGAACAAAGAATATCTACTCACACGAGATGGATTTAGCTTACTGGTTATGGGGTTCACAGGGAAAGAAGCTTTGCAGTGGAAATTACAATACATTGAAGCTTTTAACAAAATGGAGGAGCAGATTAAACAGGCGTCACATAATCCATACGCTAACTTATCACCAGAGTTGCAATCAATTATTATGCTAGATCAAAAGCAACAGATGTTAGAACAACAAGTTCAAACAGTTCAACAGAAGGTGAATGAAATTGAAGAAAATGCTAAGTTGGACCCAGCTGAATATAGTTTAGTTTCTAAACGAGTATCATCACGAGTGTATGAAGTTCAAAAAGAGCGTCAAATGAACTTAAATAAAAAACAGATTGGAGAGTTATTCAGAGCGTTGAACAGAGATATTCTTGAAATTACAGGAGTTAAGACACGTACACAATTACGTCAAAAGCATTTAGATATGGTGCTTGATTTTATTAATGATTGGTATCCATCAAGAGCAGCAATGTTTAACATTAATCAAATGAGTTTAGAGATTTAAGGAGGGGTGCAAATCATGGTAGATAAAAAAGAAAATCCAATTCCAATTCCACAACGTTTTGCAGTAACGTTGGAGGAGGCTGGTTATCTTATGGGGGTATCAGCTCAAACAATATCTAAATACATCAAGGCAGGGTTGATTCGTCCATTACGACCTAATAACAACAGTATTCGCGTTCGAGTACAGGATGTTGAGGAGTTGTCCGAGCGTATGGTTGGTCATGTTTTCGACGCTAACGAGATGGCGTTAAAGCCTATCGAAGTATACGGAATTTAAGGAGGAAGAGGAATGGATTTAAAAGATTGGTTAATAGTTGTTTTGATGTTTTTAACAGCAGCAGTCTTTATTGGAACAATTATTTATTTAATGCAGTTAATGGGATATTAAATTTTTTCGCTCTAACTTAGATAATTAATGAAATATCTAAATTAATTTTAAGGCTCATTTTCTTCGATTTAAAGGTGTTTGAATTTTCACCAGTGTTGTTTATCGGATTTTTATTTCAAACACCTTAGACAAAGAAAAACAACAAAATTTGGAGGGATTAAACAATGGGAGTTATGGATATTCACACATCAATGGATAAAGTGATTATATTTGGAATTTTATTTGTTAAAGAGTCGAATACGGTTCAAATTCGCCCACATGGATCTTTAAAAGAAATTGTGAGATTGAATATTCAATCAATTGGGGAGTTACAACGCTTTGCGGTGGAATGGTATTACAAGAATATTTATCATCAAAACTTTGGTGGAAGAGAAATGGCACCTTATGAGGTTGTCTTAAAGAATTATTAGGAGGTGCTGTATGACTTATTTGCTTGCAGTAGATGCAAAACTGAAAGATTTGATTAATGAAAAAATTGAAAATTGGGAAGAGGGGAAAAGTTGTACATTTAAATTTAGCTTCACAGAAGTTGGATTACTTCATGAGCCATCAGAAAGCGACTTAGATATATTAGTTGCTGACCTTCCGTACATTGAATCGTTGGAAGTCGGAAAAGATGAAACTTTATTAGTCACGATTGACAAACATACGTTAAAAGCAGCGTACGAAGCACAACTTCAAGAATGGATAGAAGAGAGTGATTTGAAACAGTTTGGTCGTTATGAGAGTTGTGGGTGGATTTGATGGCTGTATATCGACAAGTCTATATTACATTTTGGCAAGACGAATTCATCTTGGAGCTAACACCTGAAGAAAAGTATTTCTATCTGTATTTAATGACAAATTCTAAAACATCGCAGTGTGGAATATATCAGTTACCGATTAAGGTTATGGAAATGGAATTAGGATACAACAGAGATACAATCATTAAACTTATTGAAAGATTTGAGCAATACGGAAAGATTGCATATGATGAATCAACTAAAGAAGTGGCTTTGGTTAATTGGTTGAAGTTTAATCCAATAAATAACATCAATATTCAAAAGTGCGTAGAAAAGGAATTGCAAGGAATTAAGAGTGACTTTTTAAAGGAAAAATATAACCCCCTTATAAGCCCCTTACAAACCCCTTGCAAGAAAAAAGAAAAAGAAAAAACAAAAGAAAAAGAAGAAGAAAAAGAACAAACAGATAAAAAGAAAAATAAAAAGAAACCTGCTAACGCAGATTTCATCTCGCTATTTTCTTCTTATACAACAAATGAAAATCTAATTGAAGCATTAAGTTCTTTTGTTGAAATGAGGGTTTTAATCAAAAAGAAACCAACTGAACGTGCTATGAAGATGATTTTGAATAAATTAGATAAACTAACCTCTTCAGATGAAGAAAAGATTTTAATCTTAGAACGATCTATCTTAAAAAATTGGACAGATGTTTATGAGTTAAAGACTCAGAAGCAAAGGGGGAATACAGATGCAAAGTCTATCAGAACTATTGGGGAAGTCGACTCAACAGGACGCCAGTATCTCTAATTTAACGGAAGTTGAACGAGTTCAGTATTTTGTCAATGTAGATAATGCACGTCAAGGACATCTGAATCAGAAAGACTTCGACTGTAAGGTTTGTTTAAACAAAGGATGGATTGCAGTGGTTCAACAACATAATGACATCGTTACTCAAGCTACAAAAATATGTGGATGTATGGAAGTTCGAAAAATGATTCAAAATGCACGTTTAAGTGGGATGGGCGAATTATTAGATCATCGTTTAGAAAATTTCAAGGTTGCGGAAACGTGGCAAGGAATTGTACTTGAAGGAGCTAGAAATTACTTAGAACATCAAGGTGACTCGTGGTTTGCTATTTTGGGTCAAAGTGGAGCAGGAAAGACAATGATTTGTTCAGCTATTGCTAATAAATTATTGAAACGATATAAGAAAGTCAAATATATGGCTTGGACTGAATTTACGGAGAAGCTTAAACGAATGAGGTTTGATGTTGACCGTGATGAATACTTTGATGAATTTAGTAAAGTTGAGGTCCTATATATTGATGATTTCCTAAAAGGAAGTGTTGTAGATGATTCAGGAAAGTTGAAGGTTAATCCAACCGATGTAAAATACGCCTTCCAGTTGATCAATGAACGATACAACAAGAGATTAGTCACTATTATTTCATCAGAGTTTATGATTGATGAAATTAGAGATTATGTTGATGAAGCTGTTGCAGGCCGCATTAATGAACGGTGTAAAGAGTTCTGTCTACAGATTAAGAAAGATGGAAATAAGAATTATCGTTTTAAACAAGGAATAATTTTGTAGAAAGGTGGTGATATGAATGCTGTATAAAAATAAAAAAAAGAGCACAACTGCTACCAACAGTCATGCTCAAGGACTTTTATTCGCGAGATAAAATCCGATTACAGTATACAGTATGTGCAAAAAATACGCAATTTATTCGTTAAAAATATAAAAATATAGACATTTATTTTAGGAGGAAATGAGTTATGGAACGTAAAATTGATGAATTAGGAAGATTAGTGATTCCAATGGAGTTTAGAAGAGCTTTAGGGTGGACAACAGGAACGAGAGTCAAAATGGAGTTAAAGGGTGGTTGCATTAATCTTACGAAGAATGAAAGTCGTTGTTCATTCTGTGGTAGTGTACATGAGTTAAAAGACGTTAAGGGTGTGCGAGTATGCGATCGTTGCATCATTGATATTAAATATGGTGAGTTCCAGGAGGTGTATTAATGATGCAGTATGAAATGAAGGCTAGAACGGCATATCAAAAATTTAAGTTAATCATGGAGCTATTTGAGCATTACGCTCAGCTCCTGGTTGAACAATGTTGGTTAGAGGTTGTTGTGTTTGAAATTCCTAGAGTGAATTTGACACGTCAGGATCAAGATGATTTACGCTACATCATTTCATCTAAGGTACCAGTTAGGGTTATATTTCAAAGAACTATGCGCAGAACGATTCAAGTGACAGTTAAAAGAATCAAGGGGGAGTGTTAATGGAGCTACAAGTATTAAATCAAGTTGTACCAGTGATTGAATTCAACAAGGAAGAGTTAAAAGAAGTTTTACAGGGTCATTTGGTGAAGTATAGCAATCTAGTCGTTACTGCTGAAACAGAGAAAGACTGTAAAAAAGCTAAAGCGGAGTTAGGAAAATTAGAGACCGCCATTGAAACATTTCGTAAAGAGACTAAAAAGGCATTATCAGAGCCTATCGTAAATTTTGAATCAGACTGTAAAGAGTTAGTGGCACTAATCCAGGAAGTCAAAAAGCCAATCGATATTCAATTAAAAGAGATTGAGGAACAACGAAAGGCAGAAAAAGAAGTTTTAATTCATGAAGAAATTGAAAAAATCATCGTTGAGTATGAGTTAGACGAAAAGCATAGCGCTCAAATCGATATAAAAGCCACGTGGCTTAATAAATCGACTTCAATGAATAAAATTACTACCGAGATTAAAAACCTCGCAGAAACGCTGAAAATCGCCCAAAACAGCGTGATTCGTCACCAAGAGATTATTAAGGCTACATGTGAAATGCATAATGCACGTTTAAAAACACCTTTAGATGCGACGGGATGGATTGAGTTATTAGCGAGTGGCGAGGAAGTTCAAACTATTGTTGAGAAAATTCATGCAGAAGGTAAACGACGTTTAGCAGTTGAAATTGAGGAAGAGGAGAGAGAGGCTCAAGAGATTTTAAACACTCCAGAACCAACTCCAGTAGTACATTCAGAACCGATTGAACCTGTTGGTTTATCAAAAGAGGCTCAAGGACCAAAGTTGTGTGCCACATTAAGATTTTACGGAACAGCCGCACAGTTTAAATGTTTAAAAGATGTCATGACTAAAATCGGAATCAGATACGAAAAAGTAGATTTATAAGAGGAGGAATGAAAATGAATGCAATGCAAATGCAACAACAAAATAACAAAGGTGTAGAAGTGATTAAAACAGATAGTGGAGAGATTAAATTATCTATCCATACGATTAGACAATATTTAGTTAATGGGCAAGGAAATGTGACTGATCAAGAAGCAATGATGTTCTTAGGGCTTTGTAAAGGGCAAAAATTAAATCCATTTATCAAAGAGGCTTATTTGATTAAGTATGGAGATAAACAACCTGCAACGATGGTTGTCTCTAAAGATGTATTTATGAAGCGTGCTATTAAGAATCCTGATTTTGAAGGTATTGAGTCAGGGGTAATTGTTTTAAACAGTTATGGTGAAGTGAAGTATAAAAAAGGAGCTTTCTACCTTAAGGATCGTGAACAATTAGTTGGTGCCTGGGCGACAGTGCATCGTAAGAGTTGGAAATATCCAATTAGCTTAGAGGTTAATTATGACGAATACGTCGGACGCAAAAGCAATGGAGAGGTTAATGCACAGTGGGCTAGTAAGCCGGCAACGATGATTATTAAAGTTGCCGAAACACAAGCTTTAAGAAAGGCATTCGTAGAAGACCTTCAAGGAATGTATGATGAAAGTGAAATGAATGTGACAGTTGATAATAATGTGGTAGATGTTGTTGATACTCAAGCGCCACAGGTTAAGCAGGAAGTCATTGAAGAACCTAAAACACAACAAGAGATTTATCAAGAGTCGATTCCCGTGGTTGAGAATGGAAATGATATCTTCTAATGTTAGAGAAAGCTATATTTTTTGATTATACAGAAACCGAAAAGGGTGCGTGGTTTAAGGTCCACGTCCCTGGATGGTTTGCTCCAAAGCAGCTTATTAAAAAGTTTATGTCTGGAGTAATGAAACTTGATGATGGTGTAACTATATCAGCAAAACAAAGAAAATTATTATATGCATTGTTCAAGGATATTTGTCTTTATACAGGGTATGAAGTAGATGAACTAAAGGAGCTTCTAAAGATTGAGTTCATGGTTGATAGAGATCGTGATTACTTTAGCTTATCTAACGTAGATATGAAGATTGCTAGAGAGTTTATAGAGTATATTCTTGAGTTTATGTTCTTGTGGGACGTACCAATTAACCCGAAAGTTGTTATTTTGGCAAGAGAAGTCAATAACTTCTTATATTTATGCCTGGTGCATCGTAAATGTGCGGTATGTGGTTGTAAGGCAGACATTCACCACCACGAAAATCTAGTCGGTATGGGTATGGATAGAGCAAGACATAATCATGAGGACTCGAAATATATCGCCTTATGCAGGGTTCATCATAATGAGTGTCATAACTTAGGGCACAAGACTTTTGAAAATAAATATAAGCTCACAGCAATTAAGTTGAATGAGAGAACGATTAAAGAGTTAAGGATTTAGGAGGAAGAAAAATGAAGTCGGGGATTAAAGATGGCATTAACTTAAGGGAACGTAAGGTTAAACGTGGTTATTTACGTCAAGAAGAGATGAATCAAATCATTATGTTAGCGTCTGTACATCAATTACTGATGGGGATTCGCTCGCTTCACGGACATGGTGACAAGGAGCCTGTTTGGAGCAAGTTTGAAAAGAGTGGAATTATTACTAAAGAGCAAAGTAAGAATTTAAAAATGGCCACAACTTATCAACGTAAATTCTTAGAGAGTTTTATTGAAGATAATCTAGACCGTAAATCGAAAGAAACAGTAGCTAAACGTCTTGCAAAGTGGGAGCTCCGTGTTGCAGATGATTATCAAATCAAAAAATTAGAAAAGATGTTATCAAAATGTGGTGAGCGTACGTTGAGCCTAGGTGATTTTCATTCGTTAATTGATGGAAAGTTATACGCTGAGTGTAAAGGTTGCACCAAAAACCGTAATGAATGTAAGTTGCGAGATTTTTACGAAGCTAATTTTGTGCCACCAGTTGAGGATCTAGGAAAAGTCGAAAGTGGCGAAGTGGCATGTAATTGCGAGTATGCATATTAAGTTGGAGGGATATCGTGAAAAATCCATGTTTTCGTAGCAAGGATGACCAATGTGCCAAAAGGCGTGTTGGTTGTCGAAATACTTGCCTAGATTGGCGTGATTATGAAGTAGCTAAGCAACAGGAATATGCGCAACGTAGAAAAGATGCTATAGCATTACCGAATACGGTTAAGGCAGATTTTAAAACGGAGTATTTAAGATGGAAGGCGGGGCATTAATGACAATTAATGAGTATAAAAGTGAAAATGGGTTAACAAATAGTCAATTAGCTGATTTATTAGATGTTTCTGAAAGTAGCATTGAAAAATATTTAATGGGAGATGCAACAAGTGCAGCTATTGCTAAGAGAATGTCTAAGTTAGGGATAGAACATCCATACCGACGTGGTCATGTCAAAGGCGGAGAAGATGTGCCAGTTAAGAAACATACACGTAAAAAGGTTAAAAGTGATTTCGATAGCAAAATCCTTAAAGAATATCAAGTAGCTATCATTAAAGAGTTTGGAAATACTATCGTGTCGAAGAAACATAAAGCAGAGGATATTATTAATGAGTTTGCTAAATTTGGATTGAAAGTTGAACTCGAAGACTTTCGTGAAAAAACTTATCCAGGATGGGATACACACTATGTCGCAACTTGCATAGGAGAGTTGAAGTGCTAAGAGATATTGTAATTGGTGCTATTGGGGTTTTATTGCTTTTAATGTATATCGGTTGTCTATTATTTATCAACTATTGGTGGATGCAATTAATGTTTTGAAATAAGGAGGATTACGCAGTGGATGGAAAAGGCAGTAACATTTGTAAAAAGGCTGTAAAAGTTTTTGGCGCAGATACGCAGGAAATGATGTTCGTCGAGGAGTGCGGTGAGTTATTCCAAGCATTGTCTAAAAAACGTCGTGGATTTAAAGAAGCAAATATTGCAGAAGAGATTGCAGATGTGGAAATCATGTTAGAGCAATTGAAACATATCCATAAGTGTCATGGCGAGGTAGATCACTGGAAAGAGAAGAAACTTATGAGGCTATGTGGGCGCATTGAAGAAAGGAGAGGTAACCGTGACGCTAGTTGAGTATTTAGAGGTTAATAAGATGACACAGGTTGAACTGGCTAAATTAACGGGAGTGCCAGTAGAGTCAATTAATAGGTATATCAATCACGGAGGTGGTTTCAGCCCTAAGTACACACATGCGTTAAGAACGGTTGGGATTGATATTAAGAACAAAAGAGAAAGGGAGATTAATGGGTTTGACCAGTTTAAGTTTTCAGTACAGTACACGCTTAATGCGACAAAGAAAGCTGATGTGATTTATTGTTGGACTAATGAGCAAGTCGATTATGCTACTAAGTGTCTGAATCGTAGGAAGATAGCTTATTACAGTTATTATAAGGATTGTTACTGGGTGATTCACTATGACAAGAGTTTAGATATCGAAGAACAGGTATGCTAAAAAACTAATTTTAAGAGGTGGTAGCTAGTGACAGATATAGGATATAAATTGAAAATGATAAACGGTGATGTATTTTATGTAAAAGCTAATGAAGATATCGATGAAGTTGCGATGTGGGTTACCAAAAACTCGAATGGTCATGGGTTTACAGTTGCCGGTGATGGAACTTATATAAGAATTAGAGATATTGTTAGTATAGAAAAATGCGTGTTACCAGAATACATGATTTAGTTAGTGAAAGATGCTTTAAAAATATATTTTAGGAGGTGGAGTAATGGAGAGTTTTATCGTAGACGAAAGAAGTGTTAATGGCGGTGTTCAAAAGATTTATAAGTTTGATAACGGATATGGAGCGTCCGTTGTCAGACATCTTTTCTCATACGGAGGAGAACAAGGTCTGTGGGAAATGGCTTTATTAAATTTTGATGATCTATCTTGGCATATCACTTATCGTGAAGATTTCGCGAATGGCGATGTTGCTGGTTATTTAAGTGATAAAGATGTCCTAGAATTATTGGAATGGATCAAATGGCTATAAGCCGATTAAAAATATAGTTTTAAAAGAATTAGGAGGTTATAGCGTGGATGTTTTTCATTCCTATTACCATATAAGGTTAGACCACTTGCTTGACCGTATACATCATTCAAAAACATGGGAAGAACACTCAGAGTTTCGTTCTAAGTATTTTTCTTATCAAGATTTATTATATGAATTGGGATTTAATTTTACAAAACAATAAAATTGATGTTCTATGAGGTGAAAGTGTGGAGAAAATAGTAGATTTACCTTGCAAATGCGGACGTATTTATTGTAGGCCAGTAGATGAAGATGATAATAAAAATGAAATTGTAACTTTCACTTGTGAATGTGGAGAACAGAAAATGATTTTAATTGCCGAAAGATGTATTTTGGAGTAAGTAAATTAGAAGTTTATAAACGTTTAAGGAGGGATTAACTTTGGTAGTTAATATTGATTTGTTATATAGAGATAAAAACGAATATAAAAAAGGTGATATAGTTGTAACCAAAAGAAAGGATAGAAGTGGTGGAACGTACTATTATCAAATTGTTTACTATCCGCATATTGAGGGTCGCTATGGTCTTGTGTACTTGAATTTAATGGACTTTGATAAAAAATATATTGCTAGTAGTCCGAACAAGTGCGTTGAAATTTTGTTAGAAAAAGTTAATACGCTTGAGGTTGTTGATGTTATCAAGGCAGAAGATATTTTGATAACTACGAAATGTAATTAAAATCAGAATTTTAGGGGTGAGAGTGTGTTAAGAAATGCTTTAGAAAAAATAGTAAGAGAACGCGAGAGTGTTGTTAGAGAATTTGCACTAGAAGCAAAACGTGAAGGGTTTGCTGTAGTTGGGGTATTTGAAGGGATAAAAGCGGACCCTGTAAGTGGAGTAGCTCACCACCAATTAAACCTTGAGAGATTTATGACTGAAGGGGAACTGAAAGAACGTTGCCTCAAGGATCAAGATTGGCAATCAAATATGACATTAAACCTTAATGATTCAGAGGTTGTGAAGCTTTTAGAGAATTCTATTACTGCCAAAGATATCCTACAACAGTACTCATATGAAAAAAAACGAATTGCAATGTTAGAATTTGATAGACGGTGCATTGAGGGGCGGACTATTGTGAAAGTGACAAATTACAATCCAGGGAGTGGAGGAATCACTTTAGAGGATAAGTATTCAAATCGAATTGAAAGTTTGAACGCCATAGATAGAGAATTGATAGAGCTGAATTATAGTACAGGACGCGTAGAGAAAGCTTTGGAGTTAGTTAGGGATGTGAATGAGATAGGATGTGATGCTTTGTTGTTGAAACATGTACATAGTGATTCGTATGATGCAATAGCATTAGCGTTGAATTGTTCGAGAAGAACTGTCATTTACAAGATAAAAGCAGCAGAAGAGCTGTTCGAGAAGATTACGAAGTGATTTGCACTTTTTTTGCACCATGTTTGCACGAAATTAGGGTTTTTACGTGATATTATGATAGTGTAAATTAACTACGACGGAATGAGTGGTTAGGTCTTATTACTCACAATAATATGCATTAACCGCAATACTGAAATCGAGTTGATCGCAGAGGGAGAAATCCCTCAATCATGCTCCTTTAGCTTAATTGGTAAAGCTATCAGCTCATAACTGATAAGATGTAGGTTCGAATCCTATAGGGAGCACCAAAAACTTTTTGTAAGTCGCGAGGTATTTAAACTGTACGCGCTGTATCTATGGTCGCTTAAGATTGTCATAGATAATTCCTTTGTGAGTTGGAGGTAAAACTCTGGAGATTGGCATTCCAGTCGAACGGTTTGCAGAGTTATCCGAAAAACTACTGTATAGCTATGTGTAGACGTATACACGCGTTTCTTTCTATGTATTGTAGTGACATAGACACCTCTTGGCGAATTGACACCAACAGGTGAAAAAAACTTCCCACTCGCTACAACGAGGGGCTTCCCGGATTGAAGTTTTAAAAGTTTTATAAGACCGTTTTGTAATTAGTAGATAATGCTCATATGGTAGAGCAGCATGATTAAAATGTATGCTGTAGGTTCGAATCCTATAATGAGCACCAATGTCGTTATAAAGGCTGTAATAACAAGTTGGACATCTAATCAAACCTTTTTATTGAGCCTCTTATGAGGCACTTGTCGTGATAGCTTATATAGGTTAAAGCGTAGGTAATCCAAAACCTAAGAAGTTGGTTCAATTCCAACAAGCGGCTCCAATAATATGGGGAGAATTCCCCGCCATGTTACGAATACGAACGATAGCAGAGATTGTTGCTTCAACAGTTTAATTGTGAGATTTTATTATTAATGAACCTCCTTTCGTTAATAAAACTTTTGTTAAGTATTTTTCAACACTGTGGTTATCCTTTTTGATAGCCACTAAAATGTCTGTGTAGCTTATGTTAGTAAAGCTTTAATACGGTGAAGTTGGTGCAAATCCAACCGCAGGCGCCCCCTAACTTAACCTAAAGTCTCTTCAAGTCTTTAGGTAATTCTCTCTTTTCATCCCAATATTTATAAAATATCCCCTGTTTTATAAGTTATAGGCACACGGAAACGTGTGTTTTTTTATTGTAAGGAGTTACGAGAAAATGGCTAGAGAATTTAGTAAGAAATTCTATAAAAGTAAGGCATGGAAAGAGTGTCGAGAATATATATTCAAAAAATATGATGGAATTTGTGTCTTTTGTGGCAAGCCCGGTGAAGAGGTTCATCATAAGATATTTTTAAGACCATCAAATATAGATGATCCAGAAGTCACATTAGGTGAGAATAATTTAATATTGCTATGCAAGGATTGTCACTTTAAAGAACATGAAAAGACTAATCCAGGCTTTAAGAGCAAAAGAAAAAAAGTGGTCGAGAACGGCTGTTTTTTTAATGAGCATGGAGAGTTAGTATCGCAACAAGTGAACATAGTATACGGAGCTCCTGGGAGTGGAAAGTCTACCTATGTAAAAGAACATATGAAAGATGGAGACCTTGTTGTTGATTTAGATTTATTAAAGCAGGCGATATCATTAAAATCTAAGTCGGAAGTTCCAGACAATCTCTTAGATACTGCTATCGAATTGAGAGATAAGCTTTATGAGTTGATTGAGGATAAGACTGTTGATGCTGAAAACATTTGGGTCATAGCATCTTTACCTAGACGAGAACAAAGACTTGAATTAGTTAAAAGATTCAATGCTAATTTAATTTATTGTGAAGCAACGGTACATGAGTGCATTGATAGAGTGCTGTTAGATATAGAACGAACAGATAAACAAAAGCAAATTGATATTATAGATAGTTGGTTTGCTAACTATGAGAAGTAGTATAGCCCCCCCATTCAAAGAGTGTGGCACCACCACAGGGGACCGATGGAGGGGGACACTTCTGTAACGCACAGGTCGCGCATGAGCCCCCCCTCCCAAAAACAAAAAAACAGGAAGGAGTGATTTGTATGGATAAAACGAAAGATGAACGAATTAAGGCGGAGATAAAAAGACTTAAAACGATTTTTGCAAAGTTAAATGCAAAAGAAAAAAAATTTTTAGAACCCTTAATTCAGCGTGCTGCGTATATGAAAATTCAGCTCGAAGACTATGAGAAAGACTTGCTAGAGAAGGGTTATGTTGAAATGTTCAGTCAGTCAGATAAGCAAGCACCCTATGAACGCGAACGTCCAGTGGCGCGTCTTTATACCACACTAAACGGAAATTATCAGAAGATTATGAAGCAATTAAGCGATCATATTGAACATGTTCCAGTCAAAGAAGAATCAGATGGGTTTGAGGAGTTTATTAACTCACGATGATTAAATATGACTTAGATTACAATCCAATTCGCCTTTATTATGATGAAATAATCTCAGGAAAAGTAACGGTTAGTGTGAAAGTGAAGCGAGTGTATCAAAAGTTAGTTCAAGATTTGGATAATGAAATGAGTGAATGGGAGTATGATCCTAAGCGTGCAAACCATGCTATAGAATTTGTTGAGAATTTTTGCAAACATTCAAAAGGTAAAATGGGTGGTAAACCATTCATCATGGAATTATGGCAACGTGCTATGACTGCTGCGTTATTTGGTTTCGTTCATAAAATAGATGGTGTGCGTAAATATCGTGAGTTCATTTTAATTGTCGCTCGTAAAAATGGGAAATCGGCTTGGGCGAGTGCTATCGCTTTATATATGCAAATGGCGGATGGAGAACCTGGTCCTGAGTGTGTGAGTGCGGCAACAAAAAAAGACCAGGCGAAAATCGTTTGGTCAGAAGCAAAGCGAATGGTTAAAAAATCGCCTGTATTATCAAAGCGAATGCGTTGTTTAGTTGCTGAAATTGTTTCAGATTTCAATGATGGTGTGTTTAAACCATTATCTAGCGACTCAAACACGTTAGACGGATTAAACGTTCACTGCTCAGTGATTGATGAATTACATGCGATTGAGGATAAAAACCTTTATGATGTAATTGTCGATGGGATGACTGCTCGTGAGCAACCTATCTCAATCATTACAACAACAGCTGGAACTGTTCGAGAAGGTATTTTCGACATCAAATATGATGAGTGTGAGCGAATTATTAACGGATATGATTCCGGTGAGTATGTCGATGAGCGAGTGCTACCAATAATTTATGAGTTGGACAACAGAAAAGAATGGACTGATCCTGATTGTTGGGCAAAAGCTAATCCGGGTTTAGGTACAATAAAAAATTTAAACCAGTTAAAAGCAAAAGTTGAGAAAGCGAAAGCTAATCCGTTGCTAGTGAAAAACCTGCTATGCAAGGACTTTAACATTCGAGAAACATCTAATGAAGCTTGGTTAACATTTGAACAAATTAATAACACGACTAAATATGACCTAGAATTGTTAAAACCTCGTTATGGTATCGGTGGAGCCGATTTATCGTCGACAACGGACTTAACAAATGCTACGGTCATTTTTATGTTACCTAATGATCAAAACATTTATGTTAAGCAGATGTACTGGCTTCCGGAAGATTTATTGGAACAACGTACTAAAGAAGATAAAATTCCATATGATATATGGCATGATTTAGGCTTATTAAGAACAACACCAGGAAATAAGGTTCATCACAAGTTTGTAACTGAGTGGTTCTTAGAAATTCAAAACGAATATGACATTTATATTCCGTGGATTGGTTATGATAGCTGGTCAGCTACTTATTGGGTTGAAGAAATGAAAAATAACTTTGGAAAAGAGTCGATGGAACCTGTTATTCAAGGTAAAAAGACGTTATCAGGGCCTATGAAGTCGTTAGGAGCTGATTTGAGCTCGAAAAAAATTATTTATGATAATCATCCAATTCTTAAATGGTGTCTAACTAATACATCGGTTGAGGTTGATAAAAACAACAATATTCAACCGGCCAAAGGGAATTCATCAAGACGACGTATCGACGGAACTGCAGGATTATTAAATGCCTATGTCACACTAGAACGTCACTATGATGAATATATGAACATGATTTAGGAAGGGGGTGAAAGTATGGGAATTTTGGATAGAGTTAAAACAGTTTTTAATAAAAATGTGACAGTCTCTAGATTTGAAATGATGACGGAAGCGGGAACAGGTTTTTATTCCTTTAACGGTGAATTATACAAGTCTGACATCATTCGTGCTTGCATACGACCTAAAGCAAAGGCCATCGGGAAGTTAGTTGCTACTCATGTACGAGAAGATGAAAAAGGATTAAAAATTAATCCTGATGCTTACATGAGATTTTTGCTAGAAGAGCCTAATCCATATATGAGTGGGCAAATGCTACAAGAAAAGGTCATTACACAATTGATGTTGAATAATAATGCTTTTATATATATTCACCGTGATGATAATGGCTATCCAGTTGAGCTATATCCTGTGCCAGCAACGTTTGTTGAAGCGATTTATGATAAATACGGATTTTTGTATCTAAGATGTACGCTAAAAAACGGAAAGATATGTACTTATCCATATAGCGACATCATCCATCTACGACGTGACTTTGCTAATCACGATATTTTTGGTGATAAGCCGCATGATGCGTTGATTCCGTTAATGGAAGTCGTGACAACAACAGATCAAAGTATTGTTAAAGCAATTAAAAATAGTAGCGTCGTGAAATGGTTATTGAAATTTAATCAAGCATTACGCCCAGATGATATCAAGAAACAAACGAAAGATTTCGTCAAAGACTACTTACAAATTGACGGTGAAACAGGTGGAGCAGCTGCAACAGATGCAAAATTTGACGCTAAACAAGTAGATCCAAAAGATTACGTGCCTAATGCGGCGGTCATGGATAGAACTAAAGATAGGCTTTACTCATTTTTTAACACGAATGACAAGATTGTCAAAAGTGATTATGATGAAAACGAGTGGAATGCCTATTATGAAAGTGAAATTGAACCGGACGCCTTACAGCTATCTAACGAGTATACGAGAAGATTATTCACTCGAAGAGAGCGTGGGTTTGGGAACAAAATCATCTTTGAATCATCAAACTTACAGTATGCTTCTATGACAACTAAACTTCAATTGGTCCAATTGGTTGACCGTGGAGCGATGTTGCCAAATGAGTGGCGACGAATTTTAGGAATGGGACCTATTGAAGGTGGAAATAAACCAATTCGCCGACTTGATACAGCAGTTGTTGGTAATGGTGATAATACAGATGACTTGAAAGGGGGTGAAAGCTAGTGAATGAAAACTTAAATCAATTTCTAGAGGTCAAGAATGTAACAGAGAGTACGGCTGACCTCTATTTTTATGGCGACATCGTATCATCATGGTGGGGAGCATGGGACGACACCGACCAATACCCCGAATCGGTCAAAAAATGCATGGATAAAGCTAAAGGAAAAGATTTAAACATCTATATTAATTCTGGTGGTGGTTCGGTATTCGCTGGAATGACGATTTATAACATGATTAAACGTCATGAAGGGAATACGACAGTGTATATTGATGGATTAGCAGGTTCAATTGCATCAGTTATCGCTTTAGCAGGTGATCGTGTTGTTATGAGAACAGGTTCAACGTTCATGATTCATAAACCGTTATTTGCGTTATGGGGCGGATACAATGCCGATGACTTTAGAAAGATGGCACAAGATTTAGATGTTATTCAAGAGTGCATCATGCAAGTATACAAAGAGAATTTAAGGGACGGCGTCAATCCGGACGAAGTAGAGCAAATGGTGAATGAAGAAACCTTTATGTCTAGTGAGAAAGCTTCAAAGTATTTCAATATTGAAGTGGAGCGTGGACATCAAGCCGTTGCTTGTTCAAGTGAATTTTTAGAAAAGTTTGCAAAAAATCAACAGATGATTCCAGTCGCTAAAAAAGATAATCATCAAGAACGAATTCAAGCTAAATTGAAATTATTAAAATTGAAAGGTGGAAATAACCATGAATAAAGAAAAATATTTAAATAAGCGTAAACAATTAATGACCGAAGCCGAAAACATGATTGATGAAGGTCAAGTGGCTGAAGCTGAAGCGAAAATGAAAGAAGTAGAGGAATTAGATACGACATTTGAAAATGCCGCAAAAGCACAAGCGAATTTAAATGCATTGCGAGGGAATTCGGTCGTAACAGATATCTCAAACATGGGAGCAACAGTAAAAGATTACGGTGTATTAGATTCGTTTTCAACCGAAAAGGAAGTGGGAGTGATGGCTATGAAAGATGATAAAAAGCTGTATAATACAGCCTTTATGAAAACTTTAATGGGAACAACATTAAATACAGAAGAAACAGAAGTTTTTAATTCAGTAAATGAAAAGTTCCGTAACTCGACACAAACTGCTGAACAACATCAAGTTTTAATTCCAGAAACAATTAAAGAGGGAATTTGGAAAGAGATTGGAGAATTGCATCCTATTTTTGCAGATGTTCGTCCAACTTATGTTAAAGGAGATTTAACCATTATCAAGGAAGAGACAGAAGGAACAGATGCAGAATGGGTGGATGAAAAAACAGAAGGAACAGATGCAGATACTGCTTTCGGTACTTTATCATTAACTGGATGTGAATTAGTTAAATCTATTCGTGTTTCATGGAAAATGAAAAAAATGTCGATTGAAGCATATCAGCAATACATTATTACGCATTTAGCAGAAAAAATGGCTCGTGCGTTAGCATTCGGTATTTTAAAAGGGAAAGGAAAACCTAGTGCCTCTGAACATAAACCACAGCCTAAAGGAATTATCCCAACTTTAGAAGGTGAAGGTTCTACACCGCAAGTTGTTCAATTTGATACAAATATTAAGTACACGGATTTAACGAATTTAATGTCTAAAATTAAATCTGGGTACTTAACTGGAGCAGTTATTTATGCTAATAACAAGACGATTTGGAATCAGTTAGCTAATGTTGTTGATGCAAATGGACGACCATTATTTATTCCAGATGTTACAAATGGTGGTGTTGGGCGAATTTTAAGTGTTGTTGTTAAAGAAGAAGATGTTATGGAAGATGATGAATTATTATTAGGTAACGTTGGACGAGGATATGTAATGAATATTAATGAGAATGTGACTCTATATCAAGAAGATCATGTTAAGGCACGTGCAACAGACTATATGACATACGCTATTGTCGATGGTGATGTGTTAACAACAAAAGCATTTGCTTTATTAAAAAAGCAGTAAGCCGCACTGTGATGGAAATTGAAGCGCCTAAAGTAGAAGCTGAAGTGGAGGTTGCTGAGGCGGCTGTTGTAGAAGAAAAAACAAAAAAATCAGAAGGGAAAAAGAGTGCGAAATAGCACTCTTTTCTCATAAAAGGACGTGATTAAATGTTACAGGATGTTAAATCATCAGTCCGAATTATAAATAACAAATTCGATGTAGAATTACTAGATTTGATTGAAGCAGCTAAAACCGACTTGCTTATCGCCGGAGTGACTAAAAATGATGAAGATGATCCACTCATTAAACGTGCGATTATTTTATATTGCAAAGCTAACTTCGGACTAGATAACAAAGATTCAGAGAAATATCAAAATTCTTATGAGAATTTAAAAGAAAAATTATCATTGTGTGGTGATTATAACAATGTGGAATGATATTGCATATCTCGGTCGTATTGAAACCGTAGAAAATCAATACGGTGATATTTACGATACGATTGCTTATGATCAATTAGTTTATTGCAATAAAAAGTCAATTCGCCAAAGCGAATTTTATCAAGCACAAGCCGTAGGGTTAAAACCAACGCTTGTTATTGAAATCATGCTATCTGATTATGACGGTCAAGAGTATGTGACGTTTAATGATGAAGAATACAGCGTACTTCGCACATATGAAACGTCAAAAGAAAGAATTGAATTGACGTTAACTAAAGGTGTTACTCATGGCAATGCCTAAAAGCGTCATACGAATCAATAACAAAAATGGAATTACGTTTATTGACAATGTAGACAGAACTAAATACACATTACGAGAGCTTACGAGAGCAGCCCTGCGTGACACTGGAAAGTATGTATGCAATCGATTCAGAAAGAATTATTATTCTGCTTTCAAACGGAAGAAGCACCGCGTTGGTCGTGCGACTCAATACTGGGTTCGAAAACGCGAAAATAATCTTCAAGTCGGCGTAAAGCCGAATGGATTCTATGGACTATTCCAGGAGTTCGGAAGTAGTAAAACTAAAAAGCTCGGTCTACTTCAAAAATCAGTAAAAAATAATATTCCGATGATCGTCAAAATTCAATCTCAATATTTGAGTGCATTAGAAAGCGAAGCAAGAGCGATTGCCCTCATTCGTGATAAAGAGTATAAAGGCGGTGCTGATGGTGAGTAGAACGCTTGAAATCAGGACGATTTTAAAAGGAATCATCGAGGAATGTGGATGTAAAGCTTATTACGAAAGAGCAAATAAGAATACCGTATATCCATACGCTGTGTTTGAGTTTGAAACTACCGACATTTCCGACAACGTGAAGCGGGAAATTGAAGTAACGATTGACATTTGGGATAAATCAGATGATAGCCTTACGGTTGAAACGTTAGCAGATGAGATTATCCATTCAGTTAATTACAAATTCTTGTTTCCAAACGGAGAATCGTTGCGAATTTATGGTGTGAGAAAAAGATCGTTGCCAGATGAAGATGTAGCATTAAAGCGACGACAAATCGAATGCTCAGTTATTTATTTTGAAAAGGAGTGATACTATGGCAAAAGTGAGTAAAACAAATGAAACCTTACTAGGAGAAGGTGTCTTTTATATCGGCGACGTTCCAATCGGATTAACGCGCGGTGGAGGACAATTCCTGGTTGAACGTGAAGTTCGACAAATCGAAGCAGACGGCGATCGAGGAAATGTTAAAGGAAGAAATGTCATTGACAAATCAGTTCCCAAACTTGTCATCAATGCACTACAAATCATTGGTGAGAATTTACCTAAGATGTATCCTGGATTAAAGGTGACTGAAGAGGATAACAAAAAAATCGTGACAGGAACAGGAAAGATTGTAGATAGTGATTATCAAGACTTTGTTAAATTTGTCGGTATGACTGATAAAGGTAAAGAAGTCGTTATCACAGTTGAAAATGCCATCAATTTAGAAAATATCGACTGGACGTTAGCTGATAAAGATGAAGTCGTTCCATCGCTAACATACACAGGTTGTTATGAAGAAGAAAGTCCTGAAGGCTATGAACCTTGGTTGATTGCATACGTAAAAGAGGCTTAGTCCTCTTTTTATTTTTATTAAAAAAGGAGAAATCAAAATGCGACAGTTAAGTACAAGCGATTTATTTAAAGCAGCGCGCTTAATTAGAAAAATGGGAATTAAAGAAGATTTAAAAAAATTTGCTGAAGGAATTAATGCAGATCAAAATCAAGAAGAAGTGGGAATTGACATGTTAATGTTAATTTTTGAAAGAGCAACAGATGAAACATCTGAACAATTAATTTATGAATTTTTAGCAGGACCATTTGAAGTAGCTCCTCATGAAGTGAAAGAAATGGAATTATTCACGATGGTGGAGTCATTATTCAAAGTGGCTGATGTTGAAAAATGGAAGGGTTTCTTCAAAGGAGTGCTTCGATAGATAGCGTTGCTGATGAGGAGTTTCTATTAAGCCGTTATCATAATATCGACTACATTATGTCGTTCGACTATGAGTATGGTATCGACTTTATTCATCAGGCCTACGACAAAAGATTGGAAGATCGTTTATTCCAACAATGGCTGGCGGAGATTCCTCACATGCAAAAACGTGTGTCGTTTGAAGAATACAAAAAAGAGCGACTCAGACCACGAATTAAAATTGAAAAACGATTCAGCAAAGAAGAGTGGCTATTGAAAGCACAAGAAATTGAAGAAAAAACGAAAAGAGGTGGTTTCTAGTGGAGATCTTTAAACTCTTTGGCTCGATTTACGTTAATAACGACAAAGCAAATAAAAGTATTTCAAAAACTGGTGAAGAGGCTAAAAAATCAGGTGGATTACTAAGTGAATTAGGTGGTATTGCCAAAAAGGTTGGTGGATTCATCGCCGGTGCATTTGTTGTTACGAAGGTTGTTGACTTTACAAAAAAGATAGCAACAGTCGGAATTGAATATAACAAATTAAAAGAGCAGTCGGAAACGACTTGGACCACGCTTTTAGGCAGTCAAGATAAAGCTATTGAGCAGTTGAAACGGATTGAAGAGTTTGCTGCTAAGACGCCATTCTCAAAAATGGGTGTTGATAGCATGGCTAAATACCTTCATAACGCCGGATATGAAGGAGAAGCTGTATTTGATACATTAACTAAAATTGGTGACATGGGTTCAGCTTTTGGGGTACAAGAAGATAGTCTAGTTGAATTAACACGACAATTCTCACAAGTCCAACAAGCAGGATACGCCTATACTGAGGACTTAAATATCCTCGCTGATCGTGGGATTCCAATCTATCAAGCGATTGCTGATGAAGCAGGGGTTACGGTTGCCGAAGTCAAAAAAATGGCATCCGAAGGAAAGTTAACGGCTGACGTTTATAATGCTGCAATTGATAGCATGGCTGAAACAACAGCCGGTGCGATGGATGCACAGTCACAAACATTTGGCGGAATGATGTCAACGTTAACAGACAACTTAGAAACGTTAGCGGGACTATTGACCGAAAAAGTATTTGATGCTTTAAAAGGACTTCTTGAAAAAGTGTTACCAGTGGTTGAGGCCTTTTCAGAAGCTTATGCACAAACTGGAAGTTTCAAAGAAGCATTAATGCAGACACTTGAACAATTTGGATTAGAAAAATGGAGTGAGCTCATTACTTCAGTCGAAGATACATGGAAATGGATTAAAGATTTAACAACAGAATTCTTTGAAAATAAAGAAGCAATGACGTGGGTAGGAATAGCGCTAGGAATCCTAACGGCGCTCGTTGTTGCTCATAACTGGGCAACTATCGCTGCTAATGCATCAATGGCTATTCAAGAAGGACTTCTATGGGCGATGATTACAGCTGAGACAATTGCTACCGGAGTAACGACAGCATTTGGTGCGGCAGTTGCCTTTTTAACAAGTCCAATCACGCTCGTCATTCTAGGAATTGGAGCTTTAATTGCCATTATCTATTTGCTTATCACCAATTGGGATCAAGTTAAAGAAGCCGGTGCCAAAGCTTGGGAATGGATTAAAGATAAATGGAATGAAGCAGGGGTGTGGTTTAACTCAACAATCATCGAACCAATTAAAAACTTCTTTAAAGGCTTATGGGATAATATCAAGACCAAAGCTGGAGAAGCGTGGGAAGGGGTTAAAAATAAGTGGAATGCTGCTAGCGAATGGTTCAAAAACACATTTGTCGAACCAGTTAAAACAGCATTTAAAACACTGGGAGATAACATCAAGAGCTTTTTAACAAATCCTCTTGAAAGCATTAAAAGTAGCTTTAAAAGTGCCTTTAACTGGATTATCAGCAAAATGAATACTGTCATTGGTGGACTTAATAGTTTTCAAATCCCTGACTGGGTTCCAGTGCTAGGAGGTAAGGGGCTTAATATTCCAAAGATTCCAATGTTATATAAAGGGACAGAATATTTTCAACCGAGCAAAACATGGGGGAATATGGCAATTGTCGGAGAACAAGGCCCTGAGTTGATTTCTAATCTTCCGACAGGATCTAAAGTACATACAGCGGATGAAACAAGAGATTTACTATCTGGAAATGGTGGAGGGGTGTTTATCTTTCAGTCTATTCTAGACGGTCAAGCTGTGGCAGAAACAACAGCAAAATATTCAGATATCATCAATGGAAGTCGATTAAGTATGACTGAGAGAGGGTTGATTTTATAATGCTAGGTATTATTAAAAATAATCAACATAGCTATAAAGATTTTGGCTTAACCATAAAATCTAAAAAAATCAATACTGCTAAAAAAAAGAAAACCACTCTAACGGTTCCATTTATGAATGGGAGTTATGATTTCAGCGAGTTGTATGGTGAACAAAGCTATGATGATAGAGATTTAGAATATACCTTTAATCTAGAGGCTTCTGACAAAGTTAGATTAAATATAGCTAGAAGAAAAATTACTGAATGGCTAAGTGATGGTGGAAGACAAATCATAAAAGATGATGCCTTTCCGGGCTATTACTTTATAGCTGAATGCGTAGCTGTAGATGTTAGCGAGAAAGGGAGACATGCTGAAGTCAAAGCCTCATTTGTGGCTGATCCATTTATGTACGGTAACAACTATGAAGGGCATGATATATGGGATGAATTTTCTTTCGAAGATGATTACGCTCAAGCAACTTCTTTTACTATCGATGGAACGTCAACCATAGAGCTATACAATTTAAGTTCTGTAAGTGTGATTCCAACCATCATTTGCACAAATAAGATGGAAATTTTGTTAGGTGGAGTGACTTATAAGTTTGAAGCGGGAATTATTAAAGATTATCGTTTTAAATTGCAAAAAGGGAATAATGAATTGAAAATTAAAGGCAACGGAGATATACGTTTTGAATTTAGAAAAGAGGTGCTTTAAATGTATCTTGTAACAGCAAATAATGGCGAAGGTGATATCTATTTAAATGTACCCTCTACGAACAACAATGCCCAACGTATTACTGGAACTATTAAGAAGGGGATTAATGTGATTGATAGTTTTAGTTTTGCTATTTATCCTAATAACACCGCCTATTCACAATTGAAACAACTAAAGACAAAAGTTCGAGTTTTCAATGAAAAAACTAATAAATTAGAGTTTATCGGGAGAGTATTGATGACAAAACCGAAGATGGACTCTAATGGGTTGCTTCTGACGAACGTAGTCTGTGAGTCGGAATTGGGATACTTGATGGATTCAGTTACGAAATATGGAGAGTATCATGATATCAGTGTCAGAGACTGCCTACAGATTATTATCGAAAATCATAACGCTCAAGTTAGCGAAGATAAGCACTTTACTGTAGGGAAGGTTGAGATTACTGGAACTTTGTATCGTTACTTAGGTTATGAAGAATCATTAAACGCAATTAAAGATAAGTTGATCGAACGCCTAGGTGGCGAACTAAGTATTCGCTATGAAAATGGCGTAAGATACCTCGATTATTTATTAGAAACAGGAGTGCATACATCAACAGAAATTCGATTAGCAAAAAATCTATTGACGATAGAACAAGAGAAGGACCCTACACAAGTAGTGCCTCGAATTATTCCATTAGGAGCTAAAATTGAGGATTCAGATGAACGGATAACCATAGCTAGTGTAAATGACGGTGTTGATTACATAGATGACGTAGAAGCTATTGAAACATTTGGATTAGTGGCTAAATCTGTGACATGGGATGATGTTAATTATCCGGATATTTTGATGAGAAAAGCTAAAGAGTATCAAATAGCTAATAATCGAATTTTAAAAAAACATAAGATAGATGCCGTTGATCTATCCTTAATTAATCTAGATATTGATAGTTATGAAGTAGGTAACTATTATCCAGTTATTAATCCATTAATGAATATTAACGAAGAATTGCGTGTCATTGAGAAGACAATTGTAATCGAGAGCCCAGAACAATCTAGCTTAACAATCGGTGATAAATTCGAAGATATTAAAGATTATCAACTTGGTATGTTAAAGTCGGCTAAGTCTGTCGAAGTTTTAAGAGGTAATATCTCATCCACTGTAACGATTGTAGGAGAAGTGAATACAGAGCTACAAAATACTGTTGCATCTGTTACCCAGATAGGAGACAACCTTAATACAACAAATGCAGTCGTTTTAACCCATAATCAAGCATTAATAGACTTAAGTAACCAAATGTTACAAACAATGCAAGAAGTAAGTCATTTGAAGGAAACGACATCAACTATTAGCGAGAAAGTTACTACAAACGGGAATAATATTGACCGTTTAAATAAACGACTGACGTTAGGAGTATAAAGATGGAAGAATATAAAATTATTAAAGCTACCACATTGACTGAATCTGAACAAACGCTATATAGCAACACTTCAGGGGCTGTAGTTAAAACAATCGTACTTCAATCAACAAATCCAACAACAACGAAAGCAACCCTGTCATTTGACGGAGTTGCTTTTAATTTTGAATTAGGAAGCGACGTAACTAAGTTTGAAGGGCCTGTGATGACTAAAGCAATTAAGGGTAGTGGTAATGGAGTTAATGTCCATATTACAGGATTGCAACTATAAGGAGAGTGAGAAAATGGCCAATATTACAAATTATTTGAATAAAATTAAAACAGCCGTATATGGCAAGGATGTTCGTGGTGCTATTCATGACGCAATTAAACAAGTCTATGATGATGCATCAGTTAATCACGACAATGCAAATATGGAAGTTAAAATGGCTCGTGGAACTCATAATACATTAAATGATCGTCTAGATAAATCCGAACAGAAATTAGACGAAACTAATGCACAATTGTCTGTCGTTAAAGATCAATCGGATAGTTTAAATTATTACGTCCATCCGCATCACGGGAGTCGTAAAGTGGTTATGGAAAGGAATGTTGATTTTAACAGTAAATATTTCCGCATCCCATTCATGACCGTTTGTAAAGACGGAACAATTGTTGCGGGTGGCGACATTCGTTACAATGGAGGAGCGGATCATGGTTTTATTTCATTAGGAGCTAAACGCTCAACAGATGGCGGCAAGACATGGGAGAATCCAGTTGTTGCAATTGCGAATAAAGGTGTTGACACACAATATTCACGTTGCATGGATGGAACGATTTTATATAATGAAACACTTGATAAATTATTTTTATTAGGAAACTCATGGAAAACAGGTGACACAGGTTGGTCATTAGTTCAAACAGAGGGACGTGATCCTAATTGGGATGTTTTACTATCAACTTCAAGCGACAGAGGGCGTTCGTGGTCAACACCTATATCACTAGCTAGTTTACTTCCTAACGGGTATAACGCTTTTATTGGCGGTGTCGGACAAGGGATTGTCATGGGTAACGGAACAATGGTATTCCCTATTCAAATCAATCCAACAGGAAAAGCGAGTGGAGATGGACGAACAAAATCAGGGATTATTTATTCCGTCAATGACGGGTCATCATGGCAAATGAGCGCATCATTCACCGATATGCCATGTTCAGAGTGTATGATTGTTGAATGGGGTGGTGCATTATGGTTAAATTGCCGTTCGGATAATAACGAACACCGCATGATTTACAAAACGACGAATTTAGGAGCAACATGGACGTATGTTCAAAACTTATCTGAAGCGAGTGAGAGCGGTGTAAGCTGTCAAGGTAGTATAATTACTGTCCCTTACGGTCAAGAGGTCTATGTCTTATCATCTAACCCGAAAGAAAAAACAGAACGAACAGCTTTAACAATCAAAGTAATGAACCGTTCCGCAAGTGATTGGATTGACGTAACAGTTGTTTATCCATGGGGGTATGATGGTTATTCATGTTTAGCCTATGATAAGTGGAATCAAAAATTATACATTATTTATGAATGTGGAAATTTAATGTTTGAGGATGTAACATATATTCTCCCTACTTTAAAAGGTTTATATAGTCAAGGGGTGAATAACTCAACGTATACTAAAAACCATTTAGGGAGTAAAAATGCCAATATATACATTGATGTTATTAATGGGAGTGATAATAACGAGGGTGGCTCACAAACAAAACCAGTTAAAACATTTGAACGTGTGAGTGAAATAGCAAGAAAATATAAAAATAGTTATGTCCACCTAATGCAATCAGATATTTCAAGCGTTGATCTAACATTAACTAACATCCCTGGGAATGTTCAACTTAATTTATTAAATGCAAGTGGCGTTCCTTATGTGTCGGTTGGATCTGCTTATATTAGAGGGTGTGGGGATGTTCGTTTTAATTTCACCACACGCTTGACTCGAATGTTGAAAGCCGGTGAACGTTATTATGCAATAGCACTTGAAGATAGTCGTGTTCAATGTGCTAATGAGTTTCAATTCCCTCTATTTGTTCGTCCCGAAAATGGTGTGACAGCTTATTATACAATGTTTGCTGATGGTTCAAGTTTTTCATCCGCTCACGTTAGTTTTTATGACACAGAAGAGGGTGAGGGCAAAATCCCATCTCAATGTTTAGCCTTTTTACAGCGAAATAAATGTGATTTAACATTTGTTATTAATGCGTCTAGTAAATTACCAACAGTGCCTAAACCATATATTTTAAGTCCCGATAATATCTATGTGAATCATCGAGTTAACATCGCTGATATTAACGCTAAAAACTATTATGATTATGACGGTGGATTTAAAAGACCATTAACTGAACTATGGTACAATCACTATTGTTCAACACGTTCAAATGTGCATGAGAGCGTGAATAACAGTAGAACGGTGACGAATGTATATTTGAATGGAAATGTTCATCATTTATCATTTAGTATCTATTTCAATGAATTATCGAATGACCTTGCAAATGGTACGGTGTTATTTAGACTTCCAACAATTGCAACACCAAAAATTACTCAATATTTAACAGGAGTAGCCTATAAATTTGATTCAACTGGTTCAAAAGTGGTTGGGGAATATGGAATCACGCTACAAGTTAGACATGATACGGGTAACGTGGAAACCGTTGGAATTTTACCAACTGGTGTTGCTCAAATTATTTGTTCAGGTGTTTTAGCATAAGGTGCGAAAATTTTTCTCCCTAATTTACTCAATATTTAACAGGAGTAGCCTATAAATATGATTCAACTGGTTCAAAAGTGATTGGGGAATATGGAATCACGCTACAAGTTAGACATGATACGGGTAACGTGGAAACCGTTGGGATTTTACCAACTGGTGTTGCTCAAATTATTTGTAGTGGTGTTTTAGCATAAGGTGCTAAAATTTTTCTTTCTAATTTAGGAACAATTGGGTAATAGTTAATTGAAAATGACGTTTTAAGCTGCCGTTTGTGTAGCTTTTATTTATATGGAGGTGCAAGATGAATATTTTTAAAGGAACCTTAGATACACGACAACAAAACGGAGTTATCGCTTCTATCAATCAATTCGATAACGCAACTTTAGAGTTGAAAATTGTTACTGATGGACAAATTGACAATGTTTGGGATGAGCCGCGTTTCGAATTAATCGGAATGAAACGTGACAACAACCCTGTTCGAGAGGTTGATCAAGATCATTTTACGATTTTAAGTAAAGAAGAACATAAAGTGCGAATCGAGTTGAAAGAGCAATTTTTAACGTGTCGTGGAACTGTTAAAATGCAATTAATCATCAAAGATGGTGGTCGAGAAAGCACAACTATCTTTTATTTGCTTGTAGGTCAAAGTTTAGATCGAGATATTATTGAAAGTCGCGTGGATGTTAAGGTGTTAGATGATTTAGAAACATATATTCAGACAGGGCGCGAGGTTATTTATGACGCACAAGCCATCGTTACCGACCTCAAAGATGAAATGTCGGAGTTTAACGCGTCATCATCGGAAAAAGAAGCGGAACGACAAGCTAGTGAGTTAAATCGAGCATCTAAAGAGTTAAACCGTATCGACAATGAAGAAACTCGTGTCACAAACGAACATGATCGTGTTACGAACGAAGAAGATCGCGTGACAAATGAAGAAGAACGTGTCGCAAATGAACAGGATCGTGTAACCAATGAGCAAAATCGCCGATTAGCCGAGAACACTCGCATCGCACAAGAAAGAGCGCGACAAGATGCTGAATTACAACGCAACTCTATCTTTGAAGAAAATGAAACTATTCGTAAAGATGGAGAGAAAAAACGAATCACCAATGAGAATGAGCGCGAGAAAAAATTTAGCACATGGGAAGAACGCGAAACTACTCGATTAAGATCAGAAGAAAATCGCATTATCCAGGAGCAAGTGCGCGTTGCGAACGAAGAAACGCGACAACGCCACGAACAAACTCGTCAGAATCAAGAAGATTATAGACAACGTACCTACACGCAATTCAACGAAGCAGAAGCTAGTCGTGTAAATAAAGAGTTGCAACGACAAACGGCTGAAGAGAACCGTGTAGCTGCTGAAGCCAACCGTCAGAACAGTTATGCAGACCGCGAGAACGAGCGTGATCGTCAGTACGCTGAATCAGAAAAAACACGCAACGATGCTTTTGAACAAAACGAAGTGAACCGCCAATCGGAATATACGACGGCTGAACGTCAACGTGTTGAAAGTGAAGAATTGCGTAAATCTCGCGAGCGTGAACGAGAGACTGCAGAATCTCAACGCGCAACAACTGAACGTGAACGTGTTAATGCGGAACAAAAACGAGCAGCCGACTTCAACCGAGAAATCGAAAACATTCAAAATACGATGAATCAAGCCGTGTCTAATGTGAATGGAGCTATCGACACCGCAAATTCAACGATGGAAGGCATTGAACAACGAGCAGAAGAATGTCTACCGGTCATCGAACAAAGTTCAAATGAAATTGAACGAGCGCGTGTTGACTATATCGGCAATCAACATTCATCAATCAAAAAAGCTAATGATGCGAATGTTGATTGGTTGTTAGGTGAAGTGAACACGGCACATTACGAGGGGCAACATATCACAGCTCTTGATACTCTTGAAGGGCGAGCTAAAAGTGCAACTTTAAAGGGTCAGACATTGGTGAATTTAGTGCCGAAAAAAATTATCGACCATATCGCTTCTAGTGATTGGGATGGTTATTGTTGCTTAGTCCAAAATTCAAAACAATCATTCGACCAATGGAGAGCATTACAAGATTTAAAACCAAACACGAAATATTATATAAGTTGCTATGTTGAAACTTTTGAGGATGCTAATAATAAAGATTATTGTCTTAATAACCCAAGTGTGGAATCTATTTTTGAGGATTCTATGATAATCAATGGTGTTGGGCGTTATCAATGGCTTTCAACAACAAAAAGCGAATTAACTGATGAAATATTTATTGTTCTACGTAGTCAAAATGCACATGCAAGAGGGGCAATTAAAATCAGAGATATTATGATTATTGAATATCAAGAAGGTATGAAAAATTGGGATATTCCTTACTTTGAGGGTATACAATCAGTTAAAATGCCTGTTTTAACAACATCGAATGAAGATGGTACTAAAACAAACATTTTAACGGTAAATGAAGATGTGACGTTGCGTTCAAACGGGGATATTTGTGATGAACTTAACTTGTTAACCGGACAATTAACGCAACGTATTGGCGAAGATGGAGTGGTTTTATCTCAAGAGGTTGTTAAAACAGTTGATTTAAGCGACAATCACGTTTATTCATATAAAGATGTGACTCACTACGATTGTTCTAGCGCCGAGGGTTCTTTAGTTCCGACGTTATCAATCGATGTGCCAACTAATCTTCCAGCAGTCGTAACAAGACAACGAGTAACGATCCAAGAGTTAGAAAAAGAAAATGTAGCATTAAAAAACGTAATCGAGGAAACGGCAAATTCTAGCGTCAATGGCGACTTGGAGTTAATGTCATCTCAATTTGAGTTAGATTTCCGATTATTTGAAATTGAAATGAATTTAGATATGCCTATGATGGCGATGATGAGAGGAGTTAAAAGCATGGCAATGACAGTGTATCAACAAGCAAAAACTTTAATCTTAGCAGGGAAATATGAACGCGAGGGCATGGAATACAAATTAAATCGATACAAAGCAGCAGGGCGCATTACTGTTGAAGAGTATGAAGAGTTAATCGCCTTAATGGACGCGCGCGAATTAGTAGATTAATCCAATAAAAAAATAGGTCACTCATTGAGTGGCCTTTTGTATTGAAAGGTGGTGAGGAAGCGTGAGTTTAGAGTTATCAAATTATGTAGTTCTGACAGGAATTCTAATTGTTGTGGGGTTATTCTTAAAAAAGTGGGAACCTCCTATAAAAAAGCAATATGTCGCACTGTCTCTGCTAGCGATTGGATTAATATTAGGTCACTTAATGGTTAATTATGCAGCCTACGGATTTTTAATGGCAGGATTAGTATTTTACAAAGATGAGCTAGTGGAAGAGGTTAAATTAGTCAAAGAGAGTGTCATCGCAGTAAAAAAAGAAAAAGATTTAACGAATGGAGAGGATAAATAATGGATTTAAATTATTTAAGTGAGTTTTGCATTCCAGTTATCGTAGGAATTTGTGTCTGCGTTGGGTATGTAATCAAGACTAGTATTCCTGGAATTCCTAATAGATTCATCCCTCTGATTATGGCGGTCTTAGGATTAGTTTTAAATGTTTGGATCGCTCAAGGAATTGATGCGAATATTGTTTTAGCAGGTTTATTCAGTGGATTAAGTTCAACAGGATTACATCAATTGTTTAAAAATTTTATTAACATGGAGGAGAAATAATATGAATATCGTTAAAAATCTAGTTTCTGAAAGCAAATATAGCGTTAAATGTCCTTATTCTATGACACCAGAGTTTATCGTCGTTCATAACACAGCAAATGATGCAACAGCTCAAAATGAAATCAAATATATGATTAGCAATGACAACCAAGTGTCATTTCACTTTGCAGTAGATGATAAAGAGGTGATTCAAGGATTACCTCTAGATCGTAATGCCTGGGCTTGCGGTGATGGAACAAATGGTAGCGGAAATCGCAAAGGTATTCAAGTTGAGATTTGCTACTCGAAGAGCGGTGGAGCTCGTTTTGAGAATGCCGAAAAGAATGCCGCTAAATTCATCGCTCAGTTATTGAAAGAACGTGGATGGGGCGTAGATAAGGTTAAGAAACATCAAGACTTTAGCAATAAATATTGTCCTCATCGCACATTAGACAAGGGATGGGCTTCATTCGTAAATATGGTTAAAGACTATTTAAATGAATTAAATAATCCAGTGCAATCCACTCAATCGTCTAGCATTTCTGTTGGAGATAAAGTGAAAGTTAAGACGACAGCAACTCATTACGCAACAGGACAGTCTATGGCTTCATTTGTGAAAGGTTCAACGTATGAAGTCACTCGAATTGAGGAAAATAAATTATTATTATCTGACATTGTATCTTGGGTATGGGGTTATGATGTTGATAAGGTCGGATCTACAACTCAATCAAATTCAGATAACTCATTTCTAGTCGAAATTATCTGTGGCGAGTTAAATATTCGTCAAAAAGCAGATTTTAATTCTAAAATTGTCGGAACAGTTAAAAAAGGTGAAGTATTTACTATCGTTGAAGAAGAGAATGGCTTAGGTAAGTTAAAAAGCGGTGTTGGATATATTAGCATGAACACTAAATATGTAAAACGTAAATAATGTGTTATAATAGAATCATAGGCGTTAGCCTAAATAAAATAAAAAAATCAAATATCACATAAAAATCTCTATCAGACGAAGATTAAGTAAAAAGAGGTAGATTCGGTTCATTCCGTTTCTACCTCTTTTTTATTTTTGAATGAATTAATGAATTTATGGCAATAATTAAATTCATTAGGAATAATATTATAAAAAATGGTATAAAATTAAAAAAATAATGAAATTCGACAAAAAACGACATTTCTAGAGTGGGGTAATGTTTATAATGAAAGTGATATTTTTTAAAGATACAACAAAAATGAGGGGGAGAGTTGCTATGGAGAATATAAATCAACCAATTACAGATAGAAACGAAGTAACAAAAAAAGCACAGGAACTTTACCTCAATGTATTTGAAAAATACCCAACATTAGATGATTACAGAGTATCTACAGATTTAGATAAAGTTCTAGATTTTTTGAATATTGTAGCAGTTTCAATTGATTTTAAGGAAATTTTAGATGAACATGATGATATTGCTGGATTGTTGTCAAAAGAAGATGATGAGTGGTATATATATACTAATAGTGAAAATCCTGCCTATCGTCAAAGATTTACAATTGCTCATGAAATTGGTCATTACTACTTGAATCACATCTCAAAGGAGACTCCAAATGATGTAATGTGGCGAGATAAAGTTTCTACACTTGGTACAAATCCGATGGAAACAAGTGCAAATGCATTTGCTGCCGAACTATTGATGCCTGAATCATTAATTGATGAAATGTATCAATTAGGATATAGCGCACGAAAGATGGCGTATGAGTTGCGAGTTTCTATAGCAGCAATAAATAATAGATTAGATTATTTGGGGTATTAGGATGATAGAACAACAGGATGCGATTGAACAAGTAGAGGGAAAAGAACAAACAGAGATAAAGAGAAGATTGGGGAAAATTTCCAAGGCTAGGGGAAATATAACTGATAATGGATTATCTAAGGTGGTTAAAGAAGAGGTTTCGGAGTTTTTACATAAAGAGATTTCTTTAGAAACTGTTAAGTTTACTAATAGGGTTTTACGTTCTTGGATATATAAGGAACTAGCTGAATTATTATTAAGAGCGCTAGTCTTAGGTTTTTTCTGTCTTCTAATGTTTAAGCAAGTCATATTTATTAATGAATTAATAATGGGAATAGCGAAAGATGGTTGGGAGCTTAATGAGTTTACGTTAAATCTCTTTGTATCTGTCGTATTCATCGAAATCACTACACTAATAGGTATAGCGATAAGATATCTTTTTAAAGAGAGAACAACAAGTGTATTAGATATAGCAAAAGAAACGATAAATAATGTTAGTCTTAATAACATGAATTATACTCATCAAGATTATAAAAAAGGTAGCAAGTGATTAAGTTCACTGCTGCCTTTTTTGATATTTCTCATTTTTCTTGTAATTACAGTAGTATAAGTTAAAAATTCATATGTTTTGTGAAAAATATGGAAAAATAGGTTGATTTTTTTGTAAAAAAATGTAAAAATAACATATGATCAATAAAGAAAGAGGGAAAATAATATGAGAAAAATAATGAAATACTATTCAGGTATTGTACTATGCTTAATGTTGATTTTGTTATTAACTCCTAAGACTAGTGCCAAAGTTGTAGCATCATCAGATAGCATAACAAATAATTCTATAAAATTGCTTGCTTACCAGTATCCATGGGATTTTAAACAAAAATGGGTGGAATTTAAGTTTGTTGATCAGGGAGACGGTACTGCAAAATTAAAGTGTTACTCGAATGGTGAGTTTATAAGTCCATATGATATTGAATCTAGTTTAGCGTTATACGACTCATTATACTTTACTCTTACTAATATTTATGGATTTTCTGGAACCAAATCAATGTATAGAGGGACAGCGATGCAAATAGTAAGTTACTATTTAGAATCACTAACTTTCACGTATGACGTGGATACGCTTCAGATAATAAGAAAGGAGAATATAAGTCCAGATTTCAGTCGAGAAGGTGAATCTATGTTTACCTATCATGGTGAAATTCATTCTAATCTTCAGAACAAGGATTTTAATATGAGTTTTTGGGAATCGGTATTGACAGAACAGTGGAGATTTAGAGTTAGAAGAGATGGATTATATGCAGAATATATCAATCAAGATAGAATCCCAGATGGGGACTATATTATAGAAACATCCGAGTATGAAAATAGAGTGTTGAGTCAGTTACCAGGAAATAATATTGGAGTAAGTGATTATGTTGATAATGTTGAATCTCAAATATTTACGCTCCAATATGATGACTTGAATAAAGCTTATAGGATAAAATTAAAGAATAGTAATAATGTGTTACACTGGAATAAAAATAGTGGAAATGATGTTATAGCAGGAACGGATGTATCGGGCACAGATACCGTGGCCGGTGAAAGACTATGGTATTTACATGACACAGGAAATGGAACTTATAGAATTTCTAGTGCAAGGAATCCATCAAAATTTCTAAATCTTGATGCAAATTACACTAATATAAGTGTAGCAAATGAAAGGAATAATATAAAACAGCAGTTCAAGTTCGTTAAAGTAGGTGAGAAAAAAAGTTTGTCAGATGGGCACTGGAGAATTGTTTCTAAACTCGATAATAATAAAACTTTGAATGTTGATATAGGTGGACGTGATCCCTGGAATGTAACTATTTGGGATAATGCTAATGTGAGTCAACAACAGTGGGAGTTTGAATATGATTATAGTAAAGGAGCGTATAGAATAAAGGATAAATATTATAATCTATATTTGTCATGGGATCCTAGTGGTTTGTCAACTAGTGTTAGGTCTATGGGAGGTTATCATACGGGAGCATACTGGGTGTTAGAATATGTTGGTGATGGGTATTATATTTTTAAAAATTATCATAATCAGAATATGGTGTTAGACTTAACCAATTCAAATACGAAAAATGGAAGTAATATTATAGTAAATCAAAAAAGTAATAGTAATAATCAAAAATTTAGGATTTTTCGATAAAACTGCTATCAAGGATGGGGAGGAAGAAATAAAAAAACAACAGACGGCTTTTGCTATCTGTTGTTTTAATTTTGCCACTAATTTGCCACTAAACATAGTGAATAACATTGAATTACTTTGGATTGTTATGTGTAATTTATAAATTGATATTTAACTTTCTAAACATCATAATACCAATGATTATGAACGTTTGTGTAAGTTTCTGTATTATACTTGCGGTGATATGATATAATATTACCATAATAAAGATAGTGTTAGTTAGCAATTGGCCCTTCGTTAGCGCTAAGCTAACAAAGCGTGCCACTCGCATAGAGGAGGTTTTAAATCATGGATTTTTTACAAGTTGGAAAAATCGTCAACACTCATGCTTTACAAGGTGAAGTGAAAGTTGTTTCAAATAGTGATTTTAAAGAGGATCGTTTTAAAAAAGGAAGTCAATTAGTGATTGATTTTAATGGAGAATATGTGGATGTGACAGTGGCAACGCATCGCGTTCATAAAGGAGCCGACTTATTAAAATTTAAACATTTAAATTCTATTAATGATGTTGAAAAGTATAAAGGATGTGCATTATTAGTTTCAGCAGATGATTTAGAAGAATTAGATGAAAATGAATTCTATTACTTTGAAATTATCGGATGTCAAGTCGTAACGACGGATGGAGAAACAATCGGAGAGATTAGTGAAATTTTAGAAACAGGTGCCAATGATGTTTGGGTCGTTAAACGTCCTGGACAAAAAGATGCCTTAATTCCTTATATTGAAGATGTAGTTAAAGCGGTCGATATCGAAACGAAACAAGTAACAATTCAAGTGTTAGAAGGGTTATTATAATGAAAATTGATGTTTTAACGTTATTTCCAGAAATGTTTTCAGGTGTTTTTAACGACTCGATTTTAAAACGTGCTCAAGAGCGCGGAGCTGTTGAGTTAAATACAGTTAATTTCCGTGATTTCTCAACGAATAAGCATAAAAAGGTTGATGATTATCCGTATGGTGGGGGAGCGGGAATGTTACTAGCTCCACAACCAATTTTTGACGCGGTTGAATCCGTGTGCCAAAACACCAAGACAAAGCCACGTATTATTTTAATGTGTCCACAAGGTGAGCGATTTACGCAAGCTAAAGCAGAGGAGTTAGCGAAAGAAGAGCATTTAATCTTTATTTGTGGTCATTACGAAGGGTTTGATGAGCGAATTCGTGAGCATTTAGTGACGGATGAATTATCATTAGGTGATTATGTTCTAACAGGCGGAGAGTTAGCTGCCATGGTAATGACTGATGCAGTCGTTCGCTTACTTCCAGATGTATTAGGGAAACAAGAGTCTCATGAAAATGATTCATTTTCAATGGGGTTACTAGAATTTCCACAATACACACGTCCTGTTGATTTTAGAGGCATGATGGTTCCACCTGTGCTAACGTCAGGAAATCATAAAGAGATTGAGAAGTGGCGTCATGAACAGTCGTTATATCGCACGTATACACGTCGACCTGATTTGTTAGACAGTCGTGAATTAACCGATCATGAAAAAATATTAATTGAAAAATTTAAACAACAATCATAAGATAGAGAGCTAATCGCGAAGTCGATTGGCTCTTTTTTAGACAGAGTTTGACAATTAAGGAAAGTATTAAAAGATTTTTAGACAGTTGTAAATAAAAAAAGAAGATTTTTGCGAATAATTATAAAAAATCATTGAATTAACGAGACGATTGTGATATGATTTCAAACGTGCCAAAGAGCACTACCCCAAGTTCCGCTGAATTAGCAAACTAATTGAATGAACTTGCGTAATGAAGGAGCGTGAGATTAATGAGTCAACAATTAATCAATGAATTAACACAATCATACTTAAAAACAGATTTACCAGAATTCCGCGCAGGAGATAACGTACGTGTACACGTTCGTATCAAAGAGGGTAACCGTGAGCGCGTTCAGGTATTCGAAGGTTTAGTATTAAAACGTCAAAATGGTAACGGAATTAGCGGAACTTTCACAGTTCGTAAGATTTCTTTCGGATGTGGAGTTGAGCGTACATTCCCATTACACACACCAATCATCGAAAAAATCGAAGTTACTCGTCGTGGTAAAGTTCGTCGTGCAAAACTTAACTACATCCGTAGCTTATCAGCTAAAGCTGCTCGTATCAAAGAGCGTCGATAATTTTACTTTTTCAAAACAATTACCTCAATTGCAATCAAGATGCCCTAAAAACTTAGTTTTAGGGCATCTTTTTTTTATGAAATACTTCAACTTTATGGTAAAATTAACAGTAAACTGTATGTTCAAACTGGCTTTAGCTAATACTAGAGGGTAATGTTCAATCAGATTATCAGCTAAGTCAGGTTGTTAACTGAAAATATAATGGTGGAGTGAAGGGAATGAAAAAAGTATTTAGTGAGATTTTTGATTGGGTAAAGACATTTGTTATTATTTTTATTGCCGTAACGCTCATTCATAAATATGTGTTTACTCCAGTAAAAGTAGATGGACCATCCATGTATCCAACGTTGCATGACGGAGATTCTGTTATTTTATGGGAGCTTGGGTATGAGCCTGAGCCATTTGATGTGATTGTTTTTGAATATTCACCAGATGTTTATTACGTGAAACGTGTCATTGGTGTTCCAGGTCAAACTGTCTCATATCATCAAGATCAACTTTATATTGATGGGGAACCGATTGAGGAACCTTATCTTGACGAAGGAAAATTACTCGTTTCTTATAGTGGTGAATTTACTTGGGATTTTACTTTGCAAGAAATTTGTCAATTTGATCCATGTGACGTCATTCCAGAAGGCTATTATTTAGTGCTTGGGGATAATCGTCCGCATAGTAAAGATAGTCGTCATATTGGTTTAATTAGTGAAGATCAGATTCTAGGTAAAGCAACATGGATTCAATGGCCACTATCAAGTTTTGGTCGAATTGAATAGTTTGAAGCAGGTAGAAGAAGTGACGTTTTTAATGTCAGTGAGTGAAATGAAATAGGGATTAGATTAAACATGGTGAGATGAAGTCAATCTTAGGTGAAGTCTTTGATTGGATTAAGACATTTATGATAATTTTGATTGCAGTAACTATCGTTCATCGATTTATTTTTACCCCGGTAAAGGTGGATGGTGCATCGATGTATCCAACGTTACATGATGAGGATACCGTTATCTTGTGGTAGCGTGGTTATGAGCCAAATGCATTTGATGTGGTTGTGTTTGAAGTATCCACGGATAAATATTATGTCAAACGAATTATTGGACTACTCGTTCAAACGATAGCTATTGATCAAAATTAACTTTATATGGATGGGGAATCAATTGAGGAACCTTATCTTGATGAAGGGAAATCACTCATTTCATCTAATGGACTGTTTACGTAGGATTTTACATTACAAGAGATTTGTCAATTTAATCCGTGTGAGGTAATTCCTGAGGGGTATTATTTAGTGCTTGGAGATAATCGTCCGCATAGTTTCGATAGTCGTCAAATTGGATTAATCCATCAAGATCAAATTTTAGGTCAGGTCATATGGACACAATGGCCAGTTTTACATTTTGGTAAAATCGAATAATTAGGTAGGAATTAAAGTTTTAAATGGTGATAACCTACTATTAGGTTAAAAAACAACTTAGGGAGTGACAAGATGACAGTACAATGGTTTCCAGGGCATATGGCAAAAGCCCGTCGTCAAATTCAAGAAAAATTACAATTAGTTGATATCGTTTATGAGTTGCTAGATGCACGTATTCCATATTCATCGAGTAATCCAATGATGAATGAAATTATTAAACATAAACCGAAATTAATCATTTTAAATAAAGCGGATATTGCAGATCCTAATGTCACACAACAATGGTTAAATTATTTTAAACAAAAAGGTCAACCCGTCATTACGATTGATGCGCTTCATCAAAATGCCATCAAGCAAATTACGGAAGCTTCAAAAGAAATCCTAAAAGAGAAGTTTGAAAAAGAAAAAGCGAAAGGATTACGTCCGCGTCCAATTCGTGCGATGATTTTAGGAATTCCTAACGTTGGGAAATCAACGCTAACTAATAATCTAGCGAAACGTAAAGCGGCACAAACTGGAGATCGTCCAGGGGTTACAAAAGCACAACAATGGATTAAAGTTGAAAAAGAATTAGAATTATTAGATACACCAGGAGTATTATGGCCAAAGTTTGAAGAAAAACGTGTAGGTTATAATTTAGCTGTTACTGGTGCCATTAAAGATACGATTTTACATTTAGATGATATTATTTTGTATGCTTTAGATTATTTAATTGCACATTATCCAGATCGTTTAGTTGAACGTTATAACTTAAGTGGTCAGTTTGAAGATAAAGTTGCTGTATTAGATGAGATTGGACAAAAGCGTGGATTTTTACAATCAGGTGGCTATGTGGATTATGATAAAGTTTACGAGATTTTACTTCGTGAAATTCGTAGTGTGAAATTAGGACGCTTATCATTTGAGTTACCTAGTGATATTCCAACATCAGAAGAAAAATAAAGACATAAAAAGAGTCGTTGGATTCAATCTTGTTTGAATCATCGACTCTTTTTTTAAAATTAAGATGTAGTTAAAGGAAAAAAATACAAAAAATGACTAATATCATGAAAATTAGTCTATAATGTGAGGGTTAGTAAACTATTTGTGAAAAATAGTAAAAATTAACTAGAATCCACCTTAGAATGATGTTAAAATAAGAAAGAACGAGAAAAAAACAGTTTTCTCTACAAAAAAAGACATAAATTTGAACATAGTTGACTAATGTAAAAAACATTGATAGAATAAATAAGTTATCGCTTTTTACTTTAGAAAGGTGAGCTGCTCAATGATGGAAAAGTATACGGTAGATGAAATAAAAAAAATATTACAACAAGATGTAGTTGATGAAGCTTTTGTTGAACGATTAAAATCCGATGAACGTAGTGGTGTTCAAAAGCTTGTTAAACAATATGAAAATAAAATGCAAAAGGAATATGACGAATTCCAAAAATTTATTACCATGTCGATTTATGAAAATGAGCTTCGCTATAGTGGTGTTGAACTGATTGCAGGTATCGATGAGGTAGGACGTGGACCGTTAGCTGGGCCCGTCATTGCAGCAGCTGTCGTTTTACCAGCTGATTGCTGGTTATTTGGAATTGATGATTCGAAAAAGTTATCAGAAGCTAAGCGTTTATATTTTTATGAAGAAATAAAAAAACATGCGATCAGTATTGGCGTTGGAATTTGTACCAGTGAAGAGATTGATCGATTAAATATTTATGAGGCGACTAAAGTAGCAATGGAACGTGCGATTGCAAAAATGGATCCTAAACCGCAGCATTTATTACTAGATGCGATGACGTTACCGAATGTAAATATCCCTCAAACGCCAATTATTAAAGGAGATTCAAAAAGTGTCTCAATTGCTGCAGCAAGTATTATTGCTAAAGTGACACGTGATGCCTATATGAAGCGACTAGGACAAAAATATCCAGCTTATGGATTTGAACGTCATGTTGGTTATGGAACAAAGGAACATTTAAAAGCCATTGAAGAAAATGGAATTATTTCAGAGCATCGTCAATCTTTTGAACCGATTCGCTCAAAATTTTAGAAGAGATTACTTTTTGTAATCTTTTTTTATTTTAACAAAGAAATGAGTGACGATGAGCGTACATTAACTTAGGTGATTAAAATGGAATTACGAGAAAAATTAATTGCATTAAGTGTTTTAAAAAATGGTAATTGGTTTAAAATGTATGATGTTTTAAAAGATGATATTAAGTTGAAGCAAATCACACAAGAGCAAGTGACACAAGCTAAGTTAAAATTAGGAGAAAGCAAAGTATTAACGGTGTTAGATGAGGAGTATCCATCCCTTTTCAAAGAGATGATTCGTCCGCCGTTTGTGTTGTATTATCAAGGTGATTTGATGCTATTAAAGAAGAAAAAAATAGGAGTGATGGGGAATCGTAGGCCCTCCGCTTATGGAATGGAATCATGTAAAGCCATTGTTGGAAATTTGTTATCACAGGATGTCGCTATTGTAGGAAATTTACAACTTGGAATCGATGCTATTGCCCATTTGTTGTCGGTTAGAAGTGGAAAAACCATTGCCCTTTTATCGTCGGGCTTTTTACATGTCTATCCGCAAGAAAACTTTGAGCTTTATAAACGGATTGCTCGAGATCATCTGGTGATGACTGAATATCCACCACATGTTTATCCAAGTGCACCTCAGTTTTACCGAGCTCATCAATTGGTGCAAGAATTAAGTGAGGTGATGGTCGTTATTGAAGCGGTCAAAGAAGATAAGCGCTTAAAACTTGCGCAACAGCTAGTCGAGGAGGGAAAAGTGGTTTATGCTCTACCAGCTCCGTATAACTCTATTCATTCTGAAGGAAGTTTAAACTTAATTAAGAATGGCGCTTATTGTTTGACACATTATCAGGACGTTCTTAATATGTTAGATTGGGTGCATAGTGAAGAGTAAGGTAGCTAGATTAATAAGATGTGTCATTGATGAAATCTGATTTTAGAATCACCTCTAAAGTCAGATTTTTTTATATTCGCAGAAAATACGACAGTATCTATTTTTTTCTGCATTCTGAGATGATTTATTCGACTTAAATCAGGATGAGAGGAAAAAGAATGGAGCATGGAAATGGATGGATCACGGGGTGAAATTGCTAGAATGAGTTGAAAAAAATCAATAGTAGGTATAAAAAGAGACATTGGTGAAACAGTAATTTTGAATGAATCTATAGATGAAAAAAGTAAAAGACCCTCATGTTTATCTGTAATTTATAATGAAATTGTTGACAAGAGGAAAAGAAACCAGTAATATTTTTTGTGTTTTATTTTGACTATTTGCTACAGATAAGCGTTGAATGAATCAGCAGACTCATTGAATGTTTTTAAAATAAAGTCGAATAATAGATGAAAGATTAACTTAGCTAAGTTTAGAAGCTAAGCCGGTTATTAGTTATTGAGATAGAAAAGGTGATAGGTATGGGGAAAAATTTAGTAATTGTAGAGTCGCCTGCTAAAGCTAAAACGATTGAAAACTACTTAGGAGCAGATTATGTGGTTCTATCAAGCGTTGGTCATATTCGAGATTTAGCAACGACAGGTCCAGGAGGTTTAGGTGTGGATGTTGAAGACCACTTTAAACCCAACTATAAAAACGTAACAGGAAAATCAAAGGTCATTAAAGAATTAAAACAAGCAGCTAAAAATTCAGATGCTGTTTACCTCGCAACTGACCCCGACCGCGAGGGAGAGGCGATTAGTTGGCATTTAGCAGATGTTTTAGGACTTGATGTTGATTTAGAGCGTCGAGTAGTATTTAATGAGATTACAAAAGATGCGATTTTAGAAGCATTCAAACATCCACGTGCGATTGATATGGATTTGGTTCGCTCTCAAGAAAGTCGTCGTATTTTAGACCGCATTATTGGATTTAAATTAAGTAAGTTATTACAAAGTAAAATCAAAAGTAAAAGTGCGGGACGAGTTCAATCAGTAGCATTGAAGTTAATTGTTGAACGTGAGAAAGAAATTCAAAAATTCGTTAGTGAAGAATACTGGTCAGTTCATGCTATGTTTGAGCGGGAAAGTGCAAAAATTGAAGCAGAATTAGTAAAGAAAGCTAATAAGAAGATTTCAATTGCGAATGAAGATGAAGTCAAAGCCATCTTAGCTGAATTAAGTGATCCTTATGTAGTGGAAAAGGTTGAAAAGAAAAATAAATCAAAACAACCGAAGTTACCATTTATCACTTCAACTCTTCAACAAGAAGCTGCAAGTAAATTAGGTTATAATGCGAAGAAGACAATGACAATTGCTCAAAAATTATACGAGGGGGTTAATATCGGTTCCGAAACTGTTGGATTAATTACATATATGCGTACCGACTCGACTCGTTTAGCCGATAACTTCGTTGATGCAACTAAGTCATTTATTAAACAAAATTATGGTGCAAATTATGTTAAAACAGGAAGTACAAATGCGAAGAAAGTTAAAAATGCACAAGAAGCGCATGAGGCTATTCGCCCATCATCAGTCGCGCGTACACCAGAAGAGATGAAACCTTATTTAAAACGTGATGAACTGCGTTTATATAAACTCATTTGGGAACGTGCTGTTGCGAGCTTAATGAAAAGTGCAACAGTTGAAGCGACAACGATTGAAGTTCGCTCAAATGATTACTTATTCCGCGTTAACGGTCAAGTGCTAGTGTTTGATGGATATTTACGTGTCTATAGCTATGAAGAAACAAAAAATGCAGCTTTACCACGTTTAAGTGAAGGGGATACGTTAGCGTTAGTTGATGTTGAACCACAACAACATTTTACTCAACCACCTGCTCGTTATAGCGAAGCGAAATTAATTAAGGAAATGGAAGAGTTAGGGATTGGACGTCCATCGACTTATGCACAAACAATGGAGACGTTAAAAAATCGAGGTTACGTGACACTTGAGGATAAAAAGTTTAAGCCAACGGATCAAGGAATTTTAACAAGTGAGAAATTAGCTGAATTCTTCTCTGAGTTTATTAATGTGGAGTATACTGCAGAGATGGAAAATAATTTAGATGAAATTTCAAAGGGACAAAAAGTTTGGTACGATGAATTAAAAGTCTTTTACGATCATTTTATGCCAATGCTTGAAGATGCTCAAAAAAATATGGAGAAAATTGCTCCAGTTGAAATTGGGGAGGAATGTCCAGAATGTGGTAGTCCACTTGTCATTCGTCGTGGGCGTTACGGTGAGTTTGTCGCATGTAGTGGCTATCCGACATGTAAGTATATTAAAAAGGAAACAAAAGAAGAGGCTGCACCCGTTTCGACAGGAGTTAAATGTCCGAAATGTGAAAAAGGTGAAATCGTTGAAAAGAAAACACGCCGTGGAAAAGTCTTCTATGGATGTAATCAATATCCAAGCTGTGATTATGCACTTTGGCATAAACCAGTTGATAAGAAATGTCCAAAATGCGATAGCTTGTTAGTCGTTAAAGGGAAGAAAAATGAAATTCAATGTCCGAATAAGGAATGTGACTATAAAGAAGAATAATCAAAAGCCCACCTTTTAGAAGGTGGGTTTTTAAAGCAAACAGACAGAGGGTAAAAGTTTATGTTATAATAAAGTCATTCAGGATGTTAGGTTAATAGGTAAAAGAGATTGGCTTAAGCAGATGAAGAAAAGTTCAAGGAATTCTCCCGCTTCATCGCCTTGATTTGAGATTTGTCGTATTAGCGCCGGGCTTATTGCAAAATGTATTAGCAGAATCCGTAATTTATGATATAATTCTCATTTGTAACCATGTGTTAATTCGCAACTTAGGAGGCAAGTTAAAATGAAATTTGTAAATGTTATTGGAGCAGGTTTAGCTGGTTCGGAAGCCGCTTATCAATTAGCTAAACGTGGAATTCAAGTTAAGTTATATGAAATGCGCCCAGTGAAAAATACACCTGCGCATCACACACAAAACTTCGCAGAGTTAGTTTGTTCAAATTCACTTCGTGCAGATGGGTTAGCAAACGCTGTTGGAGTATTAAAAGAAGAGATGCGTATTTTAGATTCATTAATCATGAAGGCAGCCGATGCGAATGCGGTTCCTGCAGGTGGAGCATTAGCAGTTGACCGTGAAGGATTTTCAGGACAAATTACAGAATTCTTAAGTAATCATCCAAATATTGAAGTCATTCGTGAAGAGTTAACTGAAATTCCTGAGGGACCAACGATTGTTGCAACAGGACCATTAACGAGTGATGCTTTAAGTGCATATATTCGTGAAATGACAGGACATAACTCATTCTACTTCTATGATGCAGCAGCTCCAATTATTGAAAAAGATTCAATTAATTTTGATAAAGTTTATTTAAAATCTCGTTATGACAAAGGAGAAGCCGCTTATTTAAACTGTCCAATGTCAGAAGAAGAGTTTAATGCTTGGCATGAAGCTTTAATCAATGCAGAAGTCGTTCCAGTTAAAGAATTTGAAAAAGAAGTCTTCTTTGAAGGATGTATGCCAATCGAAGTAATGGCGAAACGTGGTCGCCAAACGGTTTTATTTGGACCAATGAAACCGGTAGGGCTTGAAGATCCAAAAACAGGAGAGACACCTTATGCTGTTGTTCAGTTACGTCAAGATAATGCAGCGGGAACTTTATACAACTTAGTAGGATTCCAAACGCATTTAAAATGGGGAGAACAAAAACGTATTGTTCAAATGATTCCGGGATTAGAAAATGCTGAAATCGTACGCTATGGAGTTATGCATCGTAATTCATTCATTAACTCACCAGTATTACTTCGCCCAACATACCAATTTAAAACACGTGAAGATTTATTCTTTGCGGGGCAATTAACAGGGGTTGAAGGATACGTTGAATCGGCAGCATCAGGAATGGTAGCTGGAATTAACATGGCGAAATACATGTTAGGTGAAGAATTAATTGAATTCCCACGTGAAACAGCTATGGGATCAATGGCTTACTATATTACTCATACGTCTCAAGATGGTTTCCAACCAATGAATGCGAACTTCGGATTATTCTTAGACTTACCAGGACGTGTTAAGAAAAAAGAGAAAAAAGCTCTTTATGCTGCACGCGCCATTGAAAAAATCAATGAATGTAAAGAATTAATCTAATCATTGATCAGTGTGAGGGAGAATTTGTTCTTTGGTGAATCTGAAGACTTTCAGCCTCTTTATCTGCTAAATGAAGAAGAAAAATAGCTTCAGGCAATTAAATAAACGATGAAGGAAAACAGTACAATAAGTACTGTTTTCTTTATACGTAGAGGGAGTGAGGAATAATGAGAGAACTGGTTAATCGTTATCTAGAGTATTTAACGTACGAGAAGCGTTATTCAACTCATACGATTTTAAATTACAAAAAAGACTTAGAGGAATGGCAATCTTTTTGTAAGCAGGAGCTGATTGAGCCGTTAGATGTGGAGTATAGCGAAGTCCGTGCGTATTTAAATTATTGCTACACGCATCAATTGAATCGAAGTACAGTGAGTCGTAAACTTTCATCTTTACGTTCGTATTATCAGTTCTTATTAAAGGAGGGTGTCATTTCTCATAATCCTTTTTCGATGATTAAGGCACCTAAAGGAGGACAAGTTTTACCAAAGTTTTTATATGAGGAAGAAATGGTTGCCTTATTTGAAAGTATTGATCAATCAACGGTACTAGGATGTCGAAATTATGCATTATTGGAAATCCTATATGCCACAGGTATCCGTGTTTCAGAGTGCTGTGGCTTAACCTTAAAACAATTAGATTTTGAAACAGGGATGATGTTAGTACACGGTAAGGGTGGGAAAGATCGATATATTCCATTAGGGGAATTTGCAGTGGAATCAATCCAAGCATATTTACAACAGAGTCGACCTAGGTTACTAAAAAAATCAAAGATTGAAACCGATTATTTATTTTTGAATCATTATGGACTGCCATTAACAGAACGAGGGGTAAGAGATATTTTAAATCGATTAACGAAACAAACGGCAAATCATATTAAGTTGGCTCCACATATGATTCGCCATACGTTTGCGACACATTTATTAAATCATGGAGCAGATTTGCGGGCTGTGCAAGAACTGTTAGGTCATGAGCATTTATCGAGCACTCAAATTTATACGCATGTTTCGAAAGAACATTTAAAGCAAGCCTATGCGTTAGCACACCCGCGCGCTAAAAAGATGGAAAATAAATGAAAGCAAATTCGCTAGATGTATCAAATGAGGAATAAATTTGCTATAATGTAAAAGTAACAGTGTAAGAGTAACAATTAGAATGGAGTGAGAGAAGATGGTCAGTTTAACGAGTTTGGTTTTGGGGATTCCTTTCACATGGCTATGGTTTTGGATTGCTATTGCCTTTGCTGTTATTGAAGCATTGACTTTAGGGATTGTTTCAATTTGGTTTGCAATCGGAGCTTTAGTTGCCATGTTATTTGCCTTTGTTATTGATTCATTTATAGTTCAACTCCTTATCTTTTTGGGAGTCTCATTAGTCTTAGTGGCGACCACTCGAAAAGTAGCTGTTGAAAAGTTAAAAATCGGTCAAGTCAAAACAAATGTTGATGAGTTGATTGGAAAAGAAGCTGTGGTAGTAAAAGAGATTAGGCCTTATACGACCGGTGAAGTAAAGCTTGATGGTAAAGTATGGCGTGCGATGTCAGAAAGTAAACAAGTATATAAAGTAGATGAAATTGTGACTGTGTTACGTATTGAAGGAGTCACAATTATCATTAAATAAAGGGAGATGGAAAAATGGCTTATTTTATCATTGCTATTGTGGTTGTTATTATTATTTTAGTAGCAGCTAACATTAAAGTGGTACCTCAGGCAAATGCCTATGTTATTGAGCGCTTCGGTGCTTATGCTGCAACTTGGACTGTTGGGCTTCATGTTAAAATTCCAATTATGGATCGCGTTGCAAATAAAGTGTTATTAAAAGAACAAGTTATTGATTTTAGACCACAACCCGTTATTACAAAAGATAACGTGACGATGCAAATCGATACAGTTGTCTTCTTCCAAATTACAGATCCTAAATTATTTACGTATGGGGTAAGTAATCCATTTGCTGCTATTGAGAATTTAACAGCAACAACATTACGTAATATCATCGGGGAATTAGAGTTAGATGAAACGTTAACTTCACGTGATATTATTAACTCTCGTATGCGTTCAGTGTTAGATGAAGCCACTGATCCATGGGGAATTAAAATTAACCGTGTAGAAGTTAAAAATATTATTCCGCCACAAGATATTCAAGCGGCCATGGAAAAACAAATGCGTGCAGAACGTGAACGTCGTGAAAAAATCTTACAAGCAGAAGGAGAAAAAACATCTGCAATTTTAAAAGCGGAAGGATTAAAAGAATCACAAATTCTTGAGGCAGAAGCTCGTAAACAAGCCATGATTTTATCGGCAGAAGCAGATAAAGAAGCTGCGATTCGCCGTGCAGAAGGGGAAGCAGAAGCCATTTTAAAAGTTCAAGAAGCAACAGCTGAAGGGCTTCGTATGCTAAATGAATCTCACCCAACAACAGAAGTTTTAACACTTAAATCATTTGAAGCTTTAGCACAAGTAGCAGATGGAAAAGCAACAAAATTAATTATCCCATCTGAAATTCAAAATGTTAGTGGGTTAATTGCTTCACTTGCTGAAACGTCACAAGTGGTTAAAGAAGACTAATTGATACAGAAAAAGACCTTTTAATAAGGTCTTTTTTTTAGTATAACAGGAAACTTCCTACTATCACTTATTAATAATAGATGTCTTTAATAGACAGGGTCTAAAGATAAGCAGGAAGACTAGAGGGGACTTGGGAAGTGATAAGAGGTAAAGATCTGTAGTAAGAATTTAAACTTTTATTTGTATCATTCATGATAAAGCTGATAATTTAAGTATGTATCATTGGAGCTAAAGTAACCTAACCATATGGGTTACTTCTTTTTGTTTGGTGAGGTATGAGGGTGTTTTTAATGTGAATAATACAAAGGTCGGCACTCCATGAAAAAAGAATAAAAATAAAGGGTATTTTTTGCATTTTTATATACAAAAAAAACAGTTCGTTTTAGTAGAAAAAGTCGAAAAAAATATGTTATTATAAATTACCGTATTGAAAGAGAGTCTCTAAAAGGAGTGAGCATATGGAACAGAAATATATTCAGTTAAATAATGAATTAATGCAAAAGAAAGATGGATTTTATCAGTTACAAAAAGATCGTGAAGCAGTTCAAGCCTTTTTAGAAGAAGTAGAATCGAAAATGAAGCGATTTGAGACAGAAGCGGCACGTTTACGCTGGCTAATTGATGAGAATTATTATGAAGATTTCTTTAGATTATATGAATTAGACGATATTTTAAGTATTCGTGAGACTGTCTTTTCTTATGAGTTTAAATTTCAATCGTTCATGGCGGTTTCAAAGTTTTATAAAGATTATGCTTTAAAAACAAATGATCATCAGCAATATTTAGAGTATTATGAAGATCGAATTGTAGCCGTTGCATTATACTTAGCGCAAGGGGATGCAAAGAAAGCAATGGATTATGCCGTTGCAATGATTGAGCAGCGCTATCAACCAGCAACACCTACATTTTTAAATGCGGGAAAGGCTCGCCGTGGTGAAATGGTGTCGTGCTTCTTACTAGAGATGGATGATTCACTCAATTCAATTACATATAATATTAATACGTCGATGCAATTATCAAAAATTGGTGGTGGAGTGGCATTGAATTTATCAAAACTTCGTGCGCGTAATGAGTCGATTAAAGGAATTGAGAATGCAGCGAGCGGTGTGTTACCTGTTATGAAATTGTTAGAAGACTCATTCAGCTATGTCAATCAACTTGGTCAACGTCCAGGAGCAGGAGCCGCTTATTTAAATATTTTTCACTGGGATATTGAAGAGTTTTTAGATACAAAGAAGATTAATGCAGATGAGAAAAGTCGAATTCAGACCTTATCGATTGGAGTAGTAGTCCCAAGTAAATTCTTTGAATTGGCCAAAAAGAATGAACCAATGTATGTCTTTGCTCCACATACTGTTTATCAAGCGCTTGGAACACATTTAGATGATTTAGATTTAGATGTGATGTATGAAGAACTTGTCCAAAATGAATCCATTAAAAAACGAGCGTTAGATGCAAGACGTCTATTAACACATATTGCAAAGATGCAATTTGAATCGGGCTATCCGTATATGGTTTTTAAATCAAATTCAAATGATGCTCACGCACTGAAAGAGATTGGGCAAATTAAAATGTCTAATCTTTGTACAGAAATCTTCCAATTACAAGAAACTTCAACGATTAATGATTATGGACAAGAGGATATCATTCGCCGAGACATTAGTTGTAATTTAGGATCATTAAATATTGTCAATGTGATGGAGAAGCAATCGATTCGAGAAAGTGTCTATAGTGGAATGGACGCTTTAACGAGTGTTAGTGAGCTTTCAGCTATTTCCAATGCACCAGGCATTAATAAAGCGAATCATGAATTACATGCTGTTGGATTAGGGTGTATGAATTTACATGGCTTTTTCGCCAAAAATAAAATTGCTTATGAAAGTGATCTTGCGAAAGAATTTGCACGAACATTCTTTATGATGGTGAATTATTATTCAATTGAGCGTAGTATGCAAATCGCGATTGAAAAAGGCCAAAGTTTTACCGGCTTTGAGCACTCTGAATATGCGAATGGTAACTATTTCAAGAATTATCAAGAAATAGATTATACGCCAACTACTGATCGTATTAAAGCATTGTTTGGAGATATGATGATTCCTACAACGGAAGATTGGGCTAAACTTGCGACGGCTGTAAAAGAAAGTGGAATGTATCATGCCTATCGCTTAGCGATTGCCCCAACACAAAGTATTGGTTATGTCCAAAATGCAACGGCAAGTATTTTACCGATCGTTGATTTAGTGGAGCGCCGTACATACGGTAATGCAACGACTTACTATCCAATGCCGTATTTAGGAGAAGATAATATTTTCTTTTATAAATCAGCGTACCATATGAATATGATGAAGGTATTAGAGTTAGTGGCTGAAATTCAACCTCATATTGATCAAGGAATTAGTACGACACTTTATGTCGATAGTAATACGAGTACACGTGAGTTAGTTCGTTACTATTTATATGCCCATCATTTAGGATTAAAAAGTTTATATTATACGCGTACAAAAAATCTAGCATTTGAAGAATGTACAACATGTTCAGTTTAAGGGGAAGGGTGAGAAAGGTGAAACAACGATATCAAGCAGTGAATTGGAACGCACCAGATCATCAATTTTATGATGATTTATATTTAAAGCAAACCGAACAGTTTTGGCTACCTGAGGAAATCCCAGTCTCAGAAGATAAATCAACATGGGAAACATTAGCTCCTGAAGTTAAAGTTACGTATGAGCGAATCCTTGCAGGATTAACGTTATTAGATACAGAACAATCGACAGGAATTCAAAAAATTGCTGAAAAATCACCAAGTCTTTTTGTGAAAAGTATTTTAGCGTTATTTGCAGGATTTGAGAGTATTCATGCGAGGTCGTATTCAACTATTTTTCAAACCTTGTGTACGACAGAACGAATTGACGAATTATTTGACTGGATCGAAGAAACAAAATCCCTTCAACAAAAGGTTGATCGGATTATGAAGACTTATTACAGCATTGAAAATGAAGAGTCTCTTTTTATGTCAATGGTAGGTTGTTTATGTTTAGAAGGAGTTTGCTTTTATAGTGGATTCTTTTTACCGTTATGGTTAGCGGGACAAGGGAAAATGGTGAATAGTGGAGAAATTATTAATCTAATTTTACGTGATGAAAAACTTCATACCGTTGGTGTTGGCTTTTTTGCGCAGGAATTATTTGCAACATTTGATGCCGATAAGCAGCAAGAACTTAAAGCAAAAACTTATTCAATGATTCAGGATATTTATGAAATTGAGTGTGATTACTCAAAATTGTTATATAAAGAAATTGGAATGCTAGATGATGTGCAGACGTACATTCAGTATAATGTGAACTATGCATTACAATGCCTGAACTTTGATCCGCTATTTGAAACAACTGAACAAGATATTAATCCAATCGTAATGAATGGAGTTTCAGTTGAAACAAAGAATCATGATTTCTTCTCAACAAAAGGGAATGGTTATATTAAAACGACGAAGGTAGAACCATTACAAGATTCAGATTTTGAGTTTTAATGTGAAGCACGCGTAATAATGATTACAACATAAAACCTGTTTTTTCTACAAAATAAGCTATTTTATAAAAAAGTAGCTTATTTTCTTTGTATAACCAGTCGATTTCGACGTGAAAGCGCGTCATTTACCAGAAGAATTTTGTCGAATTTTGAGGGATTCGAAAAAACATTACGAATGGCGTCAAAATCATGGAAAAAAATACATAATACTGTTGATTTTGACTGTTACATTGGATAAAATTTGTTTATAGTCATAGGGAGAAAACAGGTAACGAGGTGATATTGTGCAAACAATTTTGTTGGTTAGTGTCATCATAATCATATTATTAATTGGATTAGGAATGTTAATCTATTTCTTGATTCCAAAACAAGGTGAACAACAGCAAGTTAAGGATGAAATTGAGGAACACTTCGTAACTGATGAGCAGTATTCAAATGAGCGAGTGACTGTTGTCGATGTGCAATTTAAAGGATATAATGGAAAATTTACATATGCAGTGATGCAACAAGAAATTAGAAAGGGACAATATGTATTAGTTTTAACACAGGATGGAATTCGTTGTGCAAAAGTAATTACGGATCCAAAAAGTATTAAGACTAATCAACTTTCATTTCCACCATTTTTATTACAAACCATTATTTGTGTAGCAGATGAGGCAGACTTAGAATACTATAATTAGGTAAATAGAAGATGATAACCTCACTAAAACTTTCTCGTTGAGAAAGTTTTTTTTATATAAAGCTAAAAAAATTGAAGATTCGATTGAAAAAAAAGGCGAAGTATGATACATTTATTCATGGCATAAAAATACACACACATATGGAGCGAATTGTCGAGTGCTATGAATTATAGTGGCAATTAGTGATGAAGTATGTGGCGGCCGAACAAATTTAAATTTAGGAGGAACTTACAATGGCTATTATCTCAATGAAGCAATTGTTAGAAGCAGGGGTACACTTCGGACACCAAACTCGTCGTTGGAACCCAAAAATGAAAAAATACATCTACACAGATCGTAACGGAATCTACATCATCGACTTACAAAAAACAGCTAAGAAATTAGATGAAGCATACTACGCTTTACAAGAAGTTGCTAAAGATGGTGGACGTGTTTTATTCGTAGGAACTAAAAAACAAGCTCAAGAAGCTGTTAAAGAAGAAGCTATCCGTGGTGGACAATTCTGGGTTAACCAACGTTGGTTAGGTGGAACTTTAACTAACTTCAAAACTATCCAAGCTCGTATCGCTCGTTTAGAAGAGTTAGAAACTATGGAGCAAGATGGTACTTTCGAAGTATTACCTAAAAAAGAAGTTATCACATTACGTAAAGAAATGGATCGTTTAAATAAATTCTTAGGCGGAATCCGCGATATGAAAGAATTACCAAGCGCAATCTTCGTAATCGATCCTCGTAAAGAGCGTATTGCAATCGCTGAAGCTCGTAAATTAAACATCCCAGTATTCGGTATCGTAGATACTAACTGTGATCCTGAAGATGTTGATTACGTAATCCCAGCTAACGATGACGCTATCCGTGCGGTACGTTTAATCGTTGGTAAAATGGTTGATGCAATCATCGAAGTTAACCAAGGTTCTGCTGAAGAAGTAGCTACTGAAGAAGTAGTTGCTGAAGAAGTAGTAGCAGCTGAGTAATTTGATAATGAATACCTTTTTCTCAATATGAGTTAAAGGTATTTTTTTTGAAAACTACTTAATCATTAATAACGTTCAGAATGATAATTTAAAATTAAGTGAATAAAGCTTTTAGAAACCTGTTACAATAGATAGGGAGTATTTAAGACTGAATTCGTTTAAATAAGTGATTGAGGTATTCAATGACTTGCAATATTTGTGTTTTTTTGTTATTATCAAGAAGATGCAACTATAAGCAAACTCTAAATTTTTATAAAAAACATTAGGAGGAATCATAATGGCAATTACAGCGGCTATGGTTAAAGAATTACGTGAAAAAACTAGTGCAGGTATGATGGACTGTAAAAAAGCATTAGTAGAAACAAATGGAGATATGTCTGCTGCAATCGATTGGTTACGTGAGCGTGGAATCGCTAAAGCGGCTAAAAAATCTGATCGTGTAGCAGCTGAAGGATTATGTTCAGTAGCAATCGAAGGAAACACTGCAGTTATCTTCGAATTAAACTCAGAAACTGATTTCGTTGCTAAAAACGAACAATTCTTAACTTTATTAGATAAATTAGGAAAAATCTTAGTAGCTAACAAACCTGCAACAGTAGAAGAAGCTTTAGCAATCGAAGTTGAAGGAACTACTGTAGATGGAATGTTAATCGAAGCAACTTCAACAATCGGAGAAAAAATTACTTTACGTCGTTTAACTGTTGTTGAGAAAGCTGACAACGAATTCTTCGGATCTTACTTACACATGGGTGGACGTATTGCTGCGTTAACTGTTGTTGAAGGTAAAGAAGAAGTAGCTAAAGATGCTGCAATGCACGCTGCTGCAATCAACCCTCAATACTTAACTGTAGAACAAGTTCCTGCAGAAGTTGTAGCTAAAGAACGTGAAATCTTAACTCAAGAAGCATTAAACGAAGGAAAACCAGCTAACATCGTTGAAAAAATGGTTGAAGGACGTATCCGCAAATTCTTAGCAGATGTATGTATGTTAGAACAACCATTCGTTAAAGATGGTGATGTAACAGTTGCTAAGTTTGCTGCAAACAACGGATCAACTATCAAATCATTCATCCGCTTAGAAGTTGGAGAAGGAATTGAGAAAGTTGTTGCAAACTTCGCTGAAGAAGTAATGAGCCAAGTTCGCGCATAATTACGATTCATATTTAAGGGACACAGCACTGTGTCCCTTGCTTTGGATATAAAAGGATGAGAAAGTGGGTGCCGTAATGTCTGCATATAAACGTGTTGTTTTAAAGCTTAGTGGTGAAGCTTTAGCTGGAGGAAAAGGGTTTGGTATCGATGCCGAAACTGTACAACAAATTGCTTTACAAATTAAAAGTGCTTACGAAACTGGTGTAGAAATTGCCATTATTGTAGGTGGAGGAAATATCTGGCGTGGTAAAACGGCTAGTGAAATGGGGATGGAACGCTCAAGTGCTGACTATATGGGGATGTTAGCGACAGTTATGAATGCCTTAGCTTTACAAAATGCTTTAGAAGCTTGTGGAATTCAAACGCGTACACAAACATCAATTCATATGAATCAAATTGCTGAGCCATATATCCGACGTCGTGCTATTCGCCATTTAGAAAAGGGACGTATCGTGATTTTTGGTGGAGGAACAGGGAACCCTTATTTCTCAACAGATACAACGGCTGCTCTTCGTGCGGCTGAAATTAATGCCGATGCTATTTTAATGGCTAAAAACGGTGTTGATGGAGTTTATAACGATGATCCTCGTTATAATCCAAAAGCAACTAAATACGATGAATTAACGTATTTAGAAGTATTAAATCAAGGATTACAAGTTATGGATTCAACAGCGGCTTCTTTATGTATGGATAATGATATTGAATTATTAGTGTTTAATATGAATGAATCTGGGAATATTAAGAAAGCCGTTGCTGGTGAACAAATTGGAACAATTGTAAAGGGGAGATAATCATGCCTAAAAATGTATTAACAAATGCTGAAACTCGTATGAGCAAAGCAATCGACTCATTAAAACGTGAATTCGCAGTTTTACGTACAGGTCGTGCTAGCGCTGCTTTATTAGAAAACATCCAAGTGGATTACTACGGAATGCCAACTCCAATTAATCAAATGGCACAAGTGACAGTTCCTGAAGCTCGTCAATTAGTGATTAAGCCATATGATAAATCAACATTATCTTCTATCGAACGTGCCATCAACGAGGCTAACATCGGATTAACTCCAAACAACGATGGAGAAGTTATTCGTTTAAACGTACCTGCTTTAACAGAAGAGCGTCGTCGTGAATTAGCTAAAAAAGTTAAAGGATTTGCTGAAGATGCAAAAGTAGCAATCCGTAACGTACGTCGTGATGCAAACGATGATCTTAAAAAATTACAAAAAAATGGTGAGATCACAGAAGATGCATTAAAAGGTTACACAGAAGATGTACAAAAATTAACTGACAAGAAAATCAAAGAAGTAGACGCTGCAGCGGACGAAAAAGAAAAAGATATCATGTCAATCTAGTTTTATAGGACTACCTATTTGGTAGTCTTTTTTATTTTTAAAAAGTTAAATTAGGTATAGATGGTTAAAAACTAGAATAAATTGAATTGTAATTAAAGCGGGATAGGGAGGAATTGAGGTGGGAATTCAAGAGTATCATACCTTTTATGATTACATGAAACAGGCTAACTTAACTGCCAGCGAAGAGGATTATATTGAAATGATTTATCGATTAGCACAGCCTAATAAAATAGAAATCAGAGTAAATGAATTAGCAACTTCATTAAATATAAAATCATCTTCTGTGACCAAGATGATAAAAAAATTGAATGAAAAGAATTTAATCATATATGAACGTTATGGGAAAATTCGTTTAACAAATGAGGGATGGAAAGTCGCTCAGTATTTATATCAACGGCATCATCTAATCTATCAATTTTTACAAGAGATTGGTGTTCAACAAGATTTATTAGATGAGACAGAAAAAATGGAACATACAGTGGGGCAAGAAACCCTTCAGTGTTTGAATAAATTAATAGATTTCTTTATTCGTTTTCCTCAGATTCGAGAACAGTTTCATCAGTTTAAAAAAAGACAATGAATATTGTCTTTTTTTTCATTTTTTTAGAATTGTCACGTATGATGATAAGGAATAATGTAAAGGACACGAAGGAGTGTTAATATCATGTTTAGATTTAAAGATGTGGGTTATTTAACAGATGGAGAAATTGATTTAATCATTGAAAAAAAAGTTCCAGCTCATCTTGAAAAATTCGCCGCACCATCCTACCATTTTCAAATTAAACAGCATTTAATGCCTTATGAGATTGGAAAAATTGATATTCGAGTTGGATATAATGAAAATACATTTTATGGAGGAAATATAGGGTATGAAATATATCCCCCTTATCGTGGTCATCATTATGCAGCTAAAGCTTGTCAAATTATTAAACGAGTGGCCCAATTACATGGGATGAATTATCTGTATATTAGCTGTCTTCCAGATAATCTTCCATCAAATAAGACGTGTCAACGTTTAGGAGCTCGATGGTTAGGGAACTACGTCGTTCCTTTTCATCTTGAAATGTATATGATGGGCGTTCGAGAGATTAATGTTTATGAATGGAATTTGAATGCCTATAATCGTTGATATTATCATATTCTTGAGTTTAGTGCTTAATCAAAGCGTTCAATACTTGCTAAAAATATGTTCCATTTCCTTTTAACTAAAATTCATATGAAATGGAGACTAATTTATGGCTACTAAAACGGTAAAAAATAGGCTTAGAATCAATCAAACTAAAGAGATGACATTGAAACAACTTTATGACGAACATATGGAGTATAGCAAGGCTAGAAACTTTAGACCACAAACCCTAGAGAATAATGAATTTAACTTTATTGTGCTATCGGATTACTTTGGAGAGGATTGTTTAATTGAGGATATAACACCAAAGGCTATGAATGGTTACATCAATTATTTAACTAATGAACGTGGAATCAAGGTTATTAGTGTCAATGAAAGACTTAAGTATATTAGAAAACTCATGAATTATGCTTATAAGTGTGGTTATTGTGCTAAGTTTAATATTGAGTTGCTAAAGGATACAACGGAGAACAAAACCCCACTAACACAAGAGGAAGTGCAAAAGCTAATTGCTAAGCCAACTAAAATGACCTTTTCAGAGGTAAGGTCATGGGCAATAGCTAATTTAGTCTTATCCTGTGGTATTAGGTCACGTAATGTTAGAGAGGTTAAAGTTAGTGATTTAGATTTACACAATCGTACGCTTTATTTAAGGGATACAAAGTCGCATAAGCCACAAACGATTTACTTGAGCCATAGTATTATCAAAATACTTAATGAATGGCTTAGAATCACTCAATTAAAAGGAGATAGTCCATTGTTCCCTAGTGTTTATGGTGAAGAGTTAAGTGCAAGGTCATTAAAGAATATATTTAGAGCGTATGCACGTTCTAGGGGTGTTGAAACGAGTTTACATATTCTTAGACATACTTATGCTCGTGATTTAGTGAAAGCTGATGTGAATGTAGTCATTATTAAGGAATTGTTAAATCATTCGTCTTTAGAAACTACTCAACGTTATATAAAATTATTTGGTTCAGAGATTCAAGATGGATTGTCAACACTAAAC